>NZ_JAYFES010000112.1:0-45631 GCF_055795045.1 Pseudanabaena sp. PCC 9330
GCTCGTCTGTAAATATCCTTCGCGGTTTTTGGGTCATCTGAACATTCTCCTTCGTTATCGACTCTTCGGGAATGTCCTCTTTTTCGAGGCAAGGTCAATTCTCTATTGGGCCATACGCGCGATCGCTAGTGAGAGCCAACCTACAGCAATTGGCCCAGGCGTTAGGCAATCGATGGGAGCTTCAAGTGCTTCCTTCTCCTCCCAACTGCAAGCTACTCCGTCGGGGGCAGCACAAAGTTGGGGAACAGCTCAGCGGTGCAACTCGTATCTGGAGTGCGGGCCGGGTTATTCACAAAGGCGACGCCAATGTCTTTGGCGCACTGGGAGGCGACGATCGCCCCGTGGCCCGTGCTAGAAAGCTCCACAAAGGTGCCGTTGCGCAGCCCCTCCATCACCCTAACCCCCATTTCGCTGTTGGTTTGCACGTCGTAGCGGCCTTGCAGCACCAGGGTGGGGATGGTGCTGTTGACGGGTTTATGTTCGCTGGCGGGGGCAGGTTCCACGGGCCAGAAGGAGCAGAGGTCGTAGGCTTGCTGGGCCGCCACTAACCGTCCCTGCCCCAGTTGGGGGATGAGCATGGCGTCGTAGAGGGCTTGGGTTTGGGCGGAGGCGCTGACGGAGACCATTTCGCGGCAGTCGACACTGCGAAACATGCCCGTGGTGATATCGGCATCGAGGGGCAGGATGGAGTCGGTGAGGGCGGCTACCACATCGTAGACGTGGCGCACTTCGATGTCGGACAGGGCATTGAGGGCAGTGGTGAGGCGGTTGGCGGTGTCGCCCTCAAATTCTTCGGCCACAAAGGTGAGTAGGGTCTCCCGGTTGCGGGGGGTCTCCAGGTACCCGACCCCATAGAAATTGGCCAGCAGTAGGGTGTTCTCGGCTTCGGGCAGGGTGTTGGCGATGGCCTGCACCTGCTGTACCCAGCGGCTGGCGGGGCGGCTGGTTTCGGCGGCGGTAGCCTGGGCGCGTAGAATGGTCTCGGCCTTGGCCTCAAAATCGCGGGCTTGCAGGCGATAGAACTCTGGCGAGGGTTCTAGGGTGGGCGGCGTGGGCTGGTCGGCAAACAGCGCCCCAGTGATGGCCCCCGCCATGGTCGTTGTGATGCCCTGCTCCAGCTCATGGACAATCAGCGGTAGGTAGGGGGCCACCTGGCGGGGGCGGTGGTTCATCAGGTCGATCAGTCCGGCAAAATCGGCGGCGGTGATGCGATCAATGGGGGTTGTTTTCCCCTGGGGGGTGATGGGTTCAGCCAGGGGAATGGGGGTTTGCTCCAGCTTGGCCAGCAGGGTCTGGGTGCGCTCGGTTAGGTTGGGGTAGGCGGCGGCGCAGGCGGCATCGGCTTCGCAGTCTTCTACCAGGTTGAGGAAGCTGATCTCCAGGTCGCGGACAATGAGTTCATACTTGTTGGCCTGTACGGGCACCGTGGAATCGAGCACTACGCTGCGCACTCGGTCGGGGTGGTTGGCCATAATCCGCTGGGCCAGGTAGGTGCCGTAGGAAATGCCGTAGAGATTGATCTGGTCGTAGCCCAGGGCGGTGGCCAGGTTCACCACATCCTGGGCGCTATTGGGAGAATTGTAGTTGCTCAGGTCGTTGCCGTGGTTTTCTAGCACCCGCGCGCAGAGGTCGTAGAAGGCATATTGCTGAAGGGTGTCGTCGGTGGCATCGGGAAAGCGCGATCGCATTTGTGCCAGCAACGGCTCAAGTCCGCCCGCGTATTCACTGGTAGGATCCAGTAACACGCCAAAGGTGAGCAGCCCCACTGGCGCACAGCCTAACCGATTAGAAAATTGCGTGCCCCGCTGATCGAACACGATGATGTCGCGGTTGCGGCGCAACGATTTGTAGATGATGGCACGGGTCTCCAGCGATCGCGACTCTAGGGTGCTGCCCCCCGGCCCACCGCGCAAATCGACGATCGGGTCGGGCGCAGGGGAGAGGCTGCGGCTGTGCAGTACCGCATAGGTGAGGTCGATCTGGCGACCGTTGGGCTCAGCGTAGTTTTCGGGCACGGTGAACACGCCGCAGGTGACGGTTTTGCCCTCAATTTCGTTGGGGGGCAGCACCGTGGGGCAGGGGATGACGGTGGTGTAGCGCGGGGTTTGGGCCAAGGCGGGGATTTGGGCGGCGAGGGCAGCGGCGAGGGGGAGAAGGGGGAGGGCTAGGGTTAGGGGGTTCATGGGTGAATGGGTGACGGGGTGGTGGGGTGATGGGCACCGTAGGGGCAAATGGTGTTTGCCCAGGCCCAAGCCATGCGTTTATTCAGCCAAAGGCGAATTGGAAGGCAGGAGCATCAGAACTCCTACTGCACAGCGGGGACCGCGTTGTGGAGGTTGGTGAAAGTGGCCAGGGTTGTCGTTAAATCTGGAGCCTTACGGGCCTTGGTGGCTTGTTCGATCGCATAGCCCACAGCTAACAAGTCAGGTTCGCTGAGAGCTTTGCCGATCAGGTGCACGCCTTGGGGTTCGCCGGTCTCGGCAAAGCCGATGGGGATAGTGAGGGCGGGATAGCCAGCGGGGGCGTAGGCCTGGGTGTCCGCGATCAGGACATCAATGCCCGCCTGGGCAAAGAGTTGATCGAGGTCGGCGCGGGCGGTGGTTTGGTGGGTTTCGCGCAGGGTGGTGTAGTCGGCGGAGGGGCTGTAGGTGAGCTGGGCGGTGGTGAGGTGGTTTTGCCCGTAGGGAATGCGGTTGGCCGGATCGGCGTTGTTGAAGGAAATCACATCGATCAGGGCGGCGACGGGCGGGTTGGGCAAGGTGGGCAAAAAGGCGTTCAGGGAGGCTTTGAAGCCGGGGGGCAGAGCTTCGTTGGCATCCGGGGCTGGGCGCACGGTGTTGCTATCTACCTCAACGACGGTGATGCCCTGCTGGGTGAGGGCGGCGATCGCCTTGCTGGCAATTTGATTGGCCCGTTGGTATCGGCTCACAGTGCTGGGTAGGAGCGCCAGAATGTCCGGTGTTATCTCGGCGGGCGGGTTGGCGATCGCGGCTTCCAACTGGTCGATGACGGCCTGTGGCACCACCGCTACGCCGACTCGCCGCTGCTTGGCCCGCTCCAGATCCAAAAACCGGGTAAAGTCTGCGCTTTGCAACTCCGCCACCTCGGGGTCAGGGCTTTCTTCGGCTCCTTCGTCAGTGTGGGTAAGGGCACCGAGCAGCGTCGCCACATCGGTCACGGTGCGACCCATCGGCCCCGGTACATCCATCCAGTCCACCAGGGGAATGACGTAGTCGCCGCTGACCAGGCCGTGGGTGGGTTTCAGCCCCACGATGTCATTGGTGGCCGATGGCAGGAGGATGGAACCCTCGGTTTCGCTGCCCACGCTGACGGCGGTGAGGTTAGCCGCTACGGATACCGCCGAGCCAGAACTAGAACCGAGCGGGTCAAAGGGGCCGTAGGGGTGACGGGTTTGGCCGCCCAGAGCGCTAAAGCCGCTGGGCATGGCGGGATCGACATAGTTAGCCCATTCCGACAGGTTGGCCTTACCGAGAATGACCGCGCCAGCATTCCGCAGATTTTTGACCAGTTGGGCATCGCGATCGCCCCGCCAGTCCTTCAGCGCATAGGCTCCGGCGGTGGTGTGCATCTGGTCGCCGGTGGTGATGTTGTCTTTGACCAGCACTGGAATGCCGTGCATTGGCCCCCACAGGTTGCCCTCGGCCCGTTGGGTATCCAGGTTGCGGGCGATCGCCAGGGCATCCGGGTTCAGCTCCATCACCGAGTTGAGCTGGTTGATGTCGTAGCGCTGGATGCGATCGAGGTAGTAGACCACCAGTTCCTCGCTGGTGAGGTCGCCACTGGCCATCAACTCTTGCAATTGAGGGATGGTTGCTTCCAGCACCAGGGCATCCAGGGTGCCGCGCCGTTCGGCGGAAAAGTTCGCCAGGGCGGATTCAAAGGGGCTGAAGTCGCGCAGGCGCTTGCTGGTGTAGTCGGGTTCTGACAGGGGAAACTCGGTGGGGTAGGCGCGGGCAGGGCCTTCGGGGGGTGGGGGGATGGCGACGGTATGGGTGGACAGGGTGAGGGCGATCGCGGCCAGGGCCAGCGGCAAGATGTGACGAAAGAGTTTCATGGCGTGGTGGATGGGTAGGGTAGGGGGCGTTGGTGTTTTACCTGTCCCTGAACTAATTGGCAGGCGGCAGCACAAACTCCGGGAGCAGGTCAGTGGTGCAGCTCGTATCGGGGGTGCGATCGGGGTTATTCACAAAGGCGACGCCGATATCCTTGGCACACTGGGAGAACCCGATCGCCCCGTGGCCCGTACTCGACAACTCCACATAGGTGCCGTTGCGCAGCCCCTCCATCACCTGAATGGCTAATTCGCTATTGGTCTGGGTGTCGTAGCGCCCTTGCAAGACCAGGGTGGGGATGCGGCTGGTCGTTGGGGCACGTTCGCTGGCGGGGGCGGGTTCCACGGGCCAGAAGGAGCAGACATCGTGCTGTTCCTGGGCGCTTTTCAGCGAACTGCCCCCCAGTTGGGGCATCAGCATCTGGCTGTAGACAGTCTGGGCGAGATCCATATCGGGGCGCTCTTCGCGGCAGTGGAAGGTGCGGAGCATCCCCCAGGTCACCAGGTTATCGATCGGTGCAAAGGAGTCGGTGAGGGCCGAGACCACGTCGTACACATGGCGGACTTCGATGTCGGACATGGCATTGAGGGCAGCGGTGAGGCGGTTGGCGGTGTCGCCCTCAAATTCTTCGGCCACAAAGGTGAGCAGGGTATCCCGGTCGCGGGGGGTCTCCAGGTAACCGACCCCATAGAAATTAGTCAGCAGCAAGGTTTTCTCCGCTTCGGGCAGGGTATCGGCCACGGCCTGCACCTGCTGTACCCACTGGCTGGCCGGGCGGCTGGTTTCGGCGGCGGCGGCACTGGCGCGCAACAGGTCTTCAGCCTTCACTTCAAAGTCGCTGGCTTGCAGGCGATAGGACTCTGCCGAGGGTTCCAGGGTGGGGGGCGCGGGTTCGCTGGCTGCCAATGATCCGGTGACGACCCCTGCAAAGGTAGTGGTTTGCCCCCGCTCTAGCTCATAGACAATCAGCGGCAGGTAGGGAGCAATCTGGCTGGGGTGCCCGTTCATGGTATCGATCAGGTTGGCAAACTCTGCCGGGGTGACGCGATCGATGGCGGTGGGTTGGGTAATGGGTTCGGCCAGGGGAATGGGCGCTTCCTCCAGCTTGGCCAGCAGGGCCTGGGTGCGCTCCGTCAGGTTGGGGTAGGCGGCGGCGCAGGCGGCATCGGCTTCGCAGTCGGCCACCAGGTTGAGGAAACTGACCTCCTTGGCGCGGATGCCTAAGCCAATCATGCTGACCTGCATCGGCACGGTGGAATCGAGCACCACGCTGCGGACCCGGTCGGGGTGGTTGGTCATAATCCGCTGGGCCAGGTAGGTGCCGTAGGAAATGCCGTAGAGATTGACCTCGTCGTAGCCCAGGGCGGCGGTCAAGTTCACTACATCCTGGGCGTTGTTGGGGGTGTTGTAGTGGCTCAAATCGTTGCCGTGGTTTTCCAGCACGCGGGCGCACAGGTCTTGCCAGGCATAGTTTCTCACCGTACCGTCGTCGGCATTGGGAAAGCGGGCTCGCATCTGCTCTAGCAGGGGTTCCAGCCCCCCCGCATAGGGGCTGGCGGGGTTGAGCAACACGCCCAGGGTAATCAGCGCCACGGGAGCACAGCCCAACCGATTGGAGAACTGAGCCCCCCGCTGATCCAGCACAATGACATCGCGGGTCTGGCGCAGGGTTTCAAACTTTTTCGCCCGTCCCTCCAGCGCCTTCGCCTCGATCAGGCTGCCCCCTGGCCCACCGCGCAGATCCATAATCGGGTCTGGTGCAGGGGAAAGGCTGCGGCTGTGCAGCACGGCGTAGGTGAGGTCAATCTGGCGACCATTCGGCTCAGCGTAGTTTTCCGGCACGGTGAGAATGCCGCAGGTGATAGTTTCGCCTTCGACCTCGTTGGGGGGCAGCACCGTGGGGCAGGGGATGACGGTGAGCGGGTAGCGCGGGGTCTGGGCTTGGGCAGGGATTTGGGCCGCGAGGGCCGCCGCAACGGCGAGCAGAGGGAGGGCCAGGGTGCGGGGTAGGTGTTTCATGGAAGCGATGGGGTGATGGGGAAGGTGGGGAGGGCAAGGAAAGCTTGGTTCGGGATAGCGCCGTCCCCTCCTGGGAGGGGTGCCCGGAGGGCGGGGTGGGTCAAAACTGCCCAGGAATATGAGTTCTTAGATGTTGGGCTGGCCTTAGATGACCCACCCCTGCCCCTCCCAGGAGGGGATAGTAGTCCTGCTTTTCCAAGGATTTTCTAATCCCGAATTTGGGTTGGGTTGGGTCATCGGGGGCTGGGTACGGCGTGGTGGAGGTTGGTGAAGGTCGCCAGGGTCTTATCTAGGTCGGGCGCTTTACGGGCATGGGTGGCTTGCTCGATCGCATAACCCACCGCCAGCAGATCGGGTTCGCTGAGAGCTTTGCCGATGAGGAAAATGCCCTGGGGTTCGCCCGTCTCCGCAAAGCCGATGGGGACAGTCAGCGCCGGATAACCAGCGGGGGCATAAGCCTGGGTGTCGGAGATCAGCAGGTCAATACCCGCCTGGGCAAAGAGTTGATCGAGGTCGGTGCGAGCGGTGGTCTGGTGGATTTCGCGCAGGGTGGTGTAGTCGGCAGAGGGACTGTAGCTGATCTGAGCAGTGGTGAGGTGGCGTTGCCCGTAGGGAATGCGGTTGGCCGGATCGGCGTTGTTGAAGGAAATGACATCGATCAGGGCGGCGACGGGTGGATTGGGCAGGGTGGGCAGAAAGGCATTCAGGGAGGCTTTGAAACCGGGGGGTAGAGCCTCGTTGGCATCCGGGGCGGGAGGCACGGTGTTGCTGTCCACCTCAACGACGGGAATGCCCTGCTGGGTAAGGGCCGCGATCGCCTCGTTGGCGATTTGATTGGCCCGTTGGTATCGGCTCACGAGGCTGGGTAAGAGGGCCACAATGTCCGCTGTCATCTCGGCGGGTGGGTTGGCAATTGCCGCTTCCAACTGGTCGATGACAGCCTGGGGGGTTACGGCTACGCCGACCCGCTGCTGCTTAGCCCAATCCAGACTCAGAAAACGGGTAAAGTCGGCGCTTTGCAACTCCGCCACATCGGGGTCAGGGCTTTCTTCAGAACCTTCGTCGGTGTGGGTGAGGGCACTGAGCAGCGTCGCCACATCGGTCACGGTGCGGCCCATCGGCCCCGGCACGTCCATCCAGTCCACCAGGGGGATGACGTAGTCGCCGCTGACTAGGCCGTGGGTGGGTTTTAGCCCCACAATGCCGTTGGTGGCCGCTGGTTTGACGATGGAACCCTCGGTTTCGCTGCCCACACTGACGGCAGCGAGGCTGGCCGCCACAGACACCGCCGAGCCAGAGCTAGAGCCGAGCGGGTCGAAGGGGCCGTAGGGGTGACGGGTTTGCCCGCCCAGGGCGCTAAAGCCGCTGGGCATGGCGGGGTCGACATAGTTGGCCCATTCCGACAGATTGGCCTTGCCCAGAATCACGGCTCCAGCATTGCGCAGGTTTTTCACCAGTTGGGCATCGCGATCGCCCCGCCAATCTTTCAGAGCGTAGGCTCCAGCCGTAGTGTGCATTTGGTCGCCCGTGGTGATGTTGTCTTTAACCAACACAGGGATGCCGTGCAGCGGCCCCCACAGGTTGCCCTCGGCCCGTTCAGTATCCAGGTTGCGGGCAATGGTCAACGCTTCAGGATTCAGCTCCATCACCGAGTTGAGTTGGTTCACGTCGTAGCGCTGGATGCGATCGAGGTAATAGAGCACTAGTTCCTCGGCGGTGAGGTCGCCCTTGGCCATGTATGCCTGAAGCTCAGGCACCGTGGCCTCTGGCAGCCGCAACCGATCGTTGAGGTAGCGCCGCCGCCCGGAGGGCCATTGAGCTAGCGCCTCGGCAAAAGGGCTGAAGTCGCGCAGGCGCTTGCTGGTGTAGTCGGGTTCTGAGAGGGGAAACTCGGTGGGATAGGCGCGGGGCGGGCCTTCGGGCGGTGGGGCAACGGCGACGGTGTGGGTGGCCAGGGTGAGGGCGATCGCGGCCAGAGCCAGCGGTAGAATGCGACGAAGCAGTTTCATGGGGGCTGAATTTAAGAAAGGGTAAGGGTAAAGATTGATGGGCTGTGTCGGTGGGAGCGATCGCACATCACATACAGGTCTCTGTTTTTGCCCTGGGGGCTAGAAAATTTGGTCTATTCATCAGAAGAACTCTGGGATCTGGCCTGATCGGGGGTGCAGGGCTGTTGCTGCAACTCGGGACGGGTGTTGGTATCAACATGGTTGTGGCCATTGGGCATGGGGCGATCGCTCAACTTCTGCGACGCCTCCAGCGAGTAGTACTGAGGCATGCCAATTTCAACGTTGTTGGCCTCTAATGCCTTACGCACCCGCAGTCGAAACTCGCGCCCTACCGGCATTTGCTGCCCCGGTTCGGTCTGAATCCAGACAGTAATGGTGAGGCCGCTGTGGGAAACGCTATCAATGCCCAGCACCGTGGGCTCAGCTAGAATTTTGTCGTGCCAGGCGGGGTCGTCGTAGAGGGTTTGGGCTACCTGGTTCAGCACGGCCAGAGCCTTTTCGGGGTCGGTGTGATAGGCCACATCAATGGTGAAATTCACCCGCGACCAGTTGCGGGTCAGGTTTTTGACCTGGGCGATGCTGCTGTTGGGCACGGTCACCAGTTCGCCGCTGGCGCTGCGCAGTTGAGTGACCCGCATGGTGAGGTTTTCCACCAGACCTGTGGCCGAGCCCAGGTCAATCACATCGCCGATCGCATACTGGTCTTCGGCCAAAATAAAGAAGCCATTCACCAGGTCTTTGATCAGGTTTTGCGAACCAAAGGTAATCGCCAGACCTGCCAAGCTGCCGATTGCCACTACCGACGCGGTGGGTAGACCCAGAGTCCCCAACGCCGAGAGCAGGCCAAAAAGAGCGATCGCGATTGTCACCAACCCCTTGACCGCCCCAGAAATCGTCGAGCTGCGCAGCTGGCGGCGCTGGGCATCGCCAAAATCGAGAAAATCCACGCGATCGAAGGGTTTCCACCGATGAATGACAATATCAATCAGGCGGCGGCTGATGCGAATGGCCAGCCCAGTCAAAAACCAGAGCAGCAGCAGGGCCAGCAGCACGTCTAGAAACTTCAATCGATTGCGCAGCAGATAGGGCGAAACGCCTGCCACCCAGACAAAGCCGCTCAACCAGGCCGAAATCATCAGCCAAAACAGCAGCCACTGGAGAAAATCCAGAGCGGCCAGCTGGCGATCGAGGGTGAAGATTTGCGGGAGCCGCTGCAAAAAGGCAGTCCGTGCCCGGGCAACGGGTTCATCTGGAAGATCGGGTGGTTCTACCGGCATAGCCTCAGCGATCGCCGCCGCCCGCAGCGCTTTCTTCTGCCGCCGCAGCTGCTTTTGCCGTCGCCATAGCCCGTACTTGAGCAACCCTAGCCCAGCGGTCAGCAACCCCAGCCCCAGCAAAATGTGGTTTACCCGGCGTTGGTCGTCGGGCAGTTTGGCCAAACCACTGCGGAGTTCATCTTCGAGAATGTCGCGCCACTGCTCAGCCAGGGCATCAATGGGCTGGCCGTTGAAGTCGGCATCAAACTCCGTCACCGACAGCAGCACCAGGGGCCGGGGAAACTGGTCATCCCGCACGTCGACCACAGCTACATTGTTCAGTTGCGACACCTCAAACACCAGGCTCTTGGGGTCCATGGGCCGCTTCAGCAGCAGCAGCAGCTTGGCCTGAATTTCTTCGGCCCGCTGCTCGACGGTCTGGCGATCGCCCACCGCATCTGGCGATCGGTCATACACCGTGGGCGAGGCAATGGTGAATAGCGTGGTGGTGCTGAGGGGTGACTCAACGGCGATCGCCTCCACATTGCCGTAGCGGGTCACAGCCGGCGGTGGCCCCACTGGCCCTTTGCCGCCAAAGCCATCGGGCAGCGAAAACTGAGCTGGGCTGGGCTTGGCGATCGCCAGGCTGATTCCCAAGGCCAGAGCAAAGGCCAGGGCAAGACTGAGGAATCGTCTGAACTGGGTCGGCATCGGGGTGGTAAGCGTTTTGGTTGCGATCGAGTTTGAGGAGGTTGAAAAGCCTTTCCCCAAAGCAAGTTCATTGCATTGAGAGCTGAGTCGCACGTCCCCGACCGGGAGGGGTGCCCAAAGGGCGGGGTGGGTCGCGGGGTCTGGGCTAACCCACCCCTGCCCCTCCCAAGAGGGGATGTCCTCGACTCAATCCACCCCGGTGACCATGATTTCGTCGAGCTTAAAGAACTCTGTATCATTCACCGAGATCAGGTATTGCCCATCGACCACCTGCATCAGCACCTCGTCGTCGGCATCGGTGGAATAGAGGGCGCTGCCGTCGTAGTACAGATGGTGCGCATCGCCCCCCGGCCCCACCAGAGTGAGGGTGGCATGGCCATCGCCGTAGATGCCATTGGCCTGGCACAGGCGATCGTAGCTGGGCTGCCCCGCCGAGCAGGGCACATTCCCCCCGCCCCGGCGCGGCTCGCTAGACACTGCACTGGCATCCCAGTAAACAAAGATCGAGACGTCGGCCAGGCGGTAAATCACGCCCTCTGTGCCCAGGGCATCTTCGCGGGTGGCGGGGCGACCATTCTGGTCGGTGTAGGCGGCGGGCTCGGTAGGGGAAGGAGTCAGTTCGTAGGTGGTGCCATCCTTGAGGGTGATGGTGACGTAGCCCTGCCGCTGGGAAAAGGTGCACTCGCCGTAGGAGATTGCACGATCTTCGCCGCGCGGATAAACATCGCAGCGGGCGGTGGTGGTATCAGCTTGGGCAGGGGCCAGGGCGACAAGGGCGGCGATCGCCGCCCCAGAAATCAGGGAAAATAGTTGGTTTTTCATGGTTATTTCTCAAAAAATTGATCTGTCAAATCCCCTCCTGGGAGGGGTAGGGGTGGGTCTCAGAGTCTCCGCGACCCACCCCGCCCTCCGGGCACCCCTCCCAAGAGGGGATTTTTCATGGCAGGGGCAGGGAAATCGCTACAGCGCCCCTTCGTTGGCCATGCTGTAGATGTAGTTGTAAAACTCCGTGCCTGTGACCACATTGATAACCACAATGCGGCTAGCGCCCTGGTCGTACATCACCCGCACGCGACCGTCTTCGCCCACGTAGGTATTGCCCGAGGTGCGGGTCAGCGCGCCGCTAAAAGAAAACTCGCCATCGGTGATGTAGGCCGAAATTTGACCGTTGCCAATGGGCGTTAGCATCGTCGATTCTGGGGTGCTAGAGCTAGCGCTAAAACTGGTGGGGGCGGGGGCACGCGAGGCCTCGGTGAAGGTGTAGTTGTAGAACTCGGTGCCTGTCATTGAGTTCACCACCAGCACGTTGCCCGTGTCGCGGTTGTAGGTAATCTGCACACCGCTGGTCGTCAGGGTGTAAAAGTTGCCGTAGCTGCGCTGCATGATGCCGTACACCCGAAATTCGCCATCGGTAATGTCTACGGCAATTTGGTTGGGGTCGCGCTGGGGGGTCATGTAGGTGCGCTCGGGCGTTTTAGACTGCGCCAGCAGTAGGGGCGCGGCTGAGGTCTGGTTGGCGGCGACCGGCAGGCCAGCGATCGCTACGCCCAAGAGTAAAGCCGTTGCCAGCAAAAGGGTTTGAGGTTTCATGGTCAATCTCACAGAGGAATGAATGTCGACGTAAAGGGTGTAGGGTGGCAGGCCGATGCATGAGTGGTGGGCGGTGCCCATCCTACGGATAGTTAAGGCGGCTCGATCGCCTATAGCGCACCATCGCTAGGGAAGATGATGAAGTCGCTGCGCACCCAGCCGATCGCCCCAGAGGTCAAAAACTGCACCTTGCACCAGTTCAGGTCGCTACCGGCGGTGTCCTGGTCTGGCACGCATTCGAGAATGTTGACCTGATCGCCAGCCAGGCCGTAGCCCTGGGCGCGCGATCGCACCGTGGGCTGGCTGCGCAGGTTGATCTGAGAACCGCGCTCGTGGGCCACCAGGGTGCCCACGCGAGTCCCTCCGGTGCCCTGGCTCACCGGCCCCGTGCCGTAGGAGGTGCTGGTATCCCAGTAGACCCAGAGGTGCGAGCCATCGACAAACTCAAAAATCGTACCTGCATTGCCCAGGCCGCTCTGGCGGTAGACCGCCTGGCCGTGCTGGTCTCTAAAGTTGCCCGGCGCTGCGTTGGGCACCGGGTCAAACTCGTAGCGCGTACCGTTGCTCTGTAGTTGAATGCTGATATAGCCTTGCCGCTGGGAAAAGGTGCAGGCACTTGACAGGTAGGCGTAGTCTTCGCGCGGGGCGTACAGGTCGCAGTGGGCGGGCACCGTATCGGCCTTAGCCGCCAAGCCCATGCCCAGGGCCGCAAACGAAGTCACCGCAGACAGCACAGCAGATTGAATTCTCATAGTTAAAAAAAGAAGTTCGAGAAAGGACTGAAACGTTGGTCGGGTGGATCAGGCCTGCTCTGCAAGCAGGGAAGCCCCTGTTACCCGCCGGTTTTGGTGCATTGGTCGGTGGACAGATCCATCAAGATGGGCGCACCACGGCCGCGGGCGGGTTGGTGATGGCGTAGGCAATGTCGCTCCGGTTGAAGCGATCGCCCGTGGCGGCATTATTCGCGGGTCTTGAAAACACGCTCAGCGCGTCTTTGACTACAAAGCAGTAGGGGGTCGCCGCTCGATTTTGGGCTGGGGTTGGGGCTGCTAAAGAACCAGCTACCAGGGTGGTACCGAGGAAGACTGCAAGGTACTTAAAAGGAACAAACTTAACTGTCATAAATTGAACCTGCCTCCTCAGGCACCAATCGTAAACGGCTTAAGCTTGATTGAGTGCAGGTATAAAAAATGGATTTCATTAAAGACCAACCAGGGCAAACGATCAATCTCAAACACCCCATAAAATAGACTGGAGTGGAGTATATCAGGCAGGTTTAGCTTTCTCCAACATATCTAAAGAGCAGCTTAAAGATCTTGTTTTCCAGTTAAGCTAACTGATTTTTTTGGGGGTATCAGAAGAAAATATGGTTTACATAAAGCCCTGCAAAATAGGCATTTTGCCTCTAATAAATACACTTTTAGTACGAAATATATGATTCCTGTAAGTAAAATTTGAGCGCCTAAAGGGCAAGGCGAGCTGTGTAATTGACTGCTCTTGCCTGCGGTCAGTTAAGCAGATTTTTAGTCAGTTAAGCTAGAGGTGTTGCCACGCTGGGCGAGCCGCTCTAGGCAGTGTAGAGTACACCGTATGAACTCCGATGAACGGCAGATTCTTAGGCGTAGGCGCGGGGTAGTTTTGAGTGCCCCAGGGCTAGAACGGTTGCGAAGTGCGATCGCCCAACTTGAAGCCCAACAAAACAACGCCACCCCCCATAGCGCTGAAGAGTTGAGCACTATTGTTGGCGTGTCGCCCTCCACCATTCGGCGGCTGCGGGCGGCCAAATCGGGCATTGATCAGCGCAGCCTCCAGCAGATTTTCAGCGCCCTAAACCTAGATCTACAGGACAGCGACTTTCAGTGGGTCGATTCCCAGTGGGATACTCGTTCCGAGTCGGTTCCCGAACGCTGCGCGAATCGCACTGATGCCGAGATCGCCGCCGAGGCGTTGGCTCAGCCGTTCCCCACCACCAAGGCCCACCGCTACCCCAGTGGGCCGCTGCCCCTAGGGTCGCCGCTTTACATTGCGCGATCGCCCATCGAGCAACTTGCCTTTCAAGAAATCACCCAACCTGGCTGCGTGGTGCGCATCAAAGCGCCGCCCCAGTTTGGCAAAAGCTCGCTGCTGCTGCGCATTGTGCACCAGGCTCAGCAGTTGGGCTACGCCACGGCGGCGATCGACCTGCAACAGGTAGGGGCTGACATGTTGGGCGACGGCGATCGCTTTTTGCAGTGGTTTTGCGCCACCCTGGCCCTCAAGCTCGGCGTCGAGGCCACCCCCGCCACCGCCTGGAACCAGCTGGTCGGCAGCCAGCTCAGCGCTACCCTCTTTGTGCGCGAGCAGGTGCTGCGCACCGTGAACCGCCCCGTGCTGCTGGCCATCAACGACATTGGCCGCCTGTTTGAGCACCCCGCCACCGCCCAGGGATTTTTGCCCTTGCTGCGATCGTGGTACGAAGAAGCGGGCCACGACGACCTCTGGCAGCACCTGCGCCTGGTCGTCACCTACTCCACCGATAGCTACCTGCCGCTGGATATCAACTATTCGCCCTTTAACATTGGCCTGCCCCTGGCCCTGCCGGGGTTCACAGCAGCGCAGGTGCTAGAGCTGGCGGGCTTGTACGGGCTGGACTGGAGTGACGGCGAAGCCGAGCAGCTCCTCGCCCTGGTGGGCGGGCACCCCTGGCTTATTCACCTGGCGATCTACCACCTCAGTCAGCCGGGGCTGACCTTTAACGAGCTGTTGCAGACCGCCAGCACCCCCCAGGGCATCTACCAGGGCCACCTGCAAAAACTGCTGGCCACGGTACACGGGCAGCCGCAGATGGGGGAGGTGCTGCGATCGCTAGTCATGGGCGAAGGGGCTGTATTTCTGGAGCCCCTGCTGGCCTACCAGCTCGAAAGCGCTGGACTCATCCAGGGCTCCTCCGAGGGCTGGCAGATCAGCCGCGAACTCTACCGACAATACTTTCGGCAGGCGCTGTTTGCTGAATCGTAACTGCAACGATTACCGGGCTGGATTGGTTTCAATGTAATACCTGATCACCTCTAGTTCTTTTTCATTGCGAATGATGCGATCGTAAAAGCGGGATTGCCAACCAAAATCAGGCCGTAGGGCGTGCATATCATGGGTACATCGCCCTTTGTACCACCGCATTACCCGCGATAGGGAATGGGGCGACAACATGGGATTGTGGTGTTGGGTTACGCCACCGGGCACGGTTTGCGATGATTCATCGGTATTGACCGTAGAGACGCGATTAATCGCGTCTCTACGGTCAATACCGTCATTACCGATCACCACAATGCCGTGGATATGGTCGGGCATCACCACAAACGCATCCAACGTGCAATGTGGAAATTGGGACGGAATCAAATCCCAGATATCCCAGGCCATTTGCCCCAGGGCCGAACGATACATCACCCCATTGGCAATGTGGCCGAAAAATGGATGGCGATCGCACGTACACACCGTCACAAAATAGGCCGCCGCCGTGGCATAGTCCCAACCGGGCAGCCGGGCAGACGCAATTCGATATTTGCCGCGAAACTTAGCCTGCTCCATCGGCTGCATTCCTGAATCGATAGATTCAAAATGCCCAGAAGCAGTCTGCGCCAGCGTAGTACCGTTAAATTTAAGCCTAACTGCATTTGTTGGTCAGTTTAGCGGGGGCTAAAAGCCAGCTAAATGACTTAACCCATTGCATACTGGAGCGATCCTAAAAAGTGGACGCTCTGCGATTCCCCTCTGAGGACGCTCCTCAAACGCACCCTGAATGCCCTAGCCTGTGATCACCCCCTCCGTTTACAAAGTTGGCGGCTGCCTCAACGCCGAGGCCAGTACCTACGTGGTGCGCCAGGCCGACGTGGACCTGGTGGCGGCGTTGCAGGCGCGGGAATTTTGCTATGTGTTTAGCGCCCGGCAGATGGGCAAATCGTCCCTGCTGGTGCGGGCGAAGGCGCAGTTGCAGCAGACCAAGGCCCACTGCGCCTATCTGGATATGACCCGCATGGGCAACAACGGCCTCACCCAAGCTCAGTGGTATACCGGCGTGGGAGTGAGCCTGCTGCAAAGCCTGAATTTGCTCAGCCAGGTAGACTTTTTGGCCTGGTGGCAAGCGCGAGAAAGTCTGCCCCTGGTGCAGCGGCTGAACCAACTGATAGAGGAGGTGGTGTTACCCGCTACTGGGGATGCGCCGGTCTATATTCTCGTTGACGAAATTGACGGGCTGCTGAGCCTCGACTTTTCTACCGACGACTTCTTTGCCTGGATGCGATCGTGCTACAACCTACGCGCCCACGACCCGCGCTACCGCCGCCTCACCTTTGCCCTCTTTGGGGTCGCTACTCCCGCCGATCTGATTTCCGACAAACAGCGCACCCCCTTCAACGTCGGTCAGGCTGTTTCTTTAGAAGGCTTTACCCTGGCTGAGAGTGCGCCTCTGCAACAGGGGCTAGAGGGTCTGGTGGATTGTCCCCAAGCGGTGCTCAAGGCCATTTTAGATTGGACGGGTGGCCAGCCGTTTTTGACCCAAAAGCTGTGTCAGATCGTGGTGAAAAACGCCCAGCAGTCAGAAACGGTGCCCCTACAACTTTCGCCTAGCATGGCGGAGTTTTGGGTGGAGGGTTTGGTCAAAGCTGCCCTGCTCGACCATTGGGAAGCCCAGGACGAGCCTATTCATCTGCGCACCATTCGCGACCATTTGTTTTGGCACCAAAACCGCACGGCGAGACTTTTGGGCCTGTATCAGCAGCTCTTGCAGGGCGAAGCGGTGCAATCTGACGACAGTCGCGAGCAGAGCGACCTGCTGCTGTCGGGGCTGGTGGTGCGCCGGGGCAACGAGCTGGCGATCAAAAACCGCATCTATCGGGAAGTCTTTACCCTCGACTGGGTGAACCGCCAGCTGCGCCGTCTGCGCCCCTACGCCACGGCCCTGGAGGGGTGGTTGACCTGCGATCGCACCAACCCCACCTACCTGCTCAGGGGCCAAACTCTGCTGGAAGCCGAAAGCTGGGCGCGGGACAAAAGCCTCAGCGATGTCGATTATCAGTTCCTCGCCGCTAGCCAGGATGCCGAACGGCAGGAGATTCAGCAAAAGCTGGATGCCAAGGCCGAGAGCGAGCGGTTCTTTCGTCAGCTAGCCGAAGCGGTGCCGCAGATCGTGTGGATCGTGGAGCCGGACGGCAGCCTGTCCTACAGCAACCAGCAGGGCCATGACTTCTCAGGCAAATCCGCAGAGGATTTTCAGGGCTGGCAGCGGGTAGAGGTGGTTCACCCGGACGATCGCGATCGCAGCCGCACCGCCTGGCAAACCGCCCTTATTACAGGACAGCCCTACGAAGTAGAGCTGAGAATGCAGGATGCCGACGGCCAATACCGCTGGTTTTTGAACCGGGCGGTACCCATTCGCGACGGAGCGGGGCAGGTGGTGAAGTGGTTTGGCACCAGCACCGATCTGGATGAAGTCAAGCGCACCGAGGAGAATAAGCGACTGGTGGAAGTCCAGGCGAGGCTGGTGGCGGAAGAAAAACGCCTGCGGCAGGAGCAGCGGGCGAGTCGCTTGGGTCGTTGGTTGCTGGCTACCGTTAGCGCCATGCTCATTGCCTCTGGCAGTTTAGGACTCCTGGCCTGGGTTCAATCTCGACAGGTGACCCTGCGGGAAGAGGAAGCCCAGCAACTGTTGGGGGAGGTCAGCGATCGCATTACTCGCCACCTCGATACTTACCTGGCAACCGCGCACACAGCCAATCAGCTCCACATCGCCGCTTTAGAGGCCGGGGCAATCAGCCTGGATGATCTGGATGCCCTACATCGGTACCTAATTTTGCAATTACTGCGAACCGATGCCGCCACGACGTTTGTATTGGGGACGCCTCAGGGGGATTTGCGGGTGATCCATCGCGTCAGCCCCGAAGACAGGGGATTGAACACGTGGCTAAGGCCAGAAGAATTGTTATTTGAAGCCGCCATTTCCGACCGCTCAACCCCCTTGGTCAACCGGATCTACAGCATTGATGAGGTCGGTAACCGGGTTCGGAACATTATGACGATTCGCAATATTGATGTGCGCGATCGCCCTTGGTTTCGGCTGGCCGTTGAGACTGGCAAACCGGGCTGGACCGATCCGTTTCAAATTGGCAGTACAGATTTGCTGGCCATTAATGCTTATGCCCCGGTTTACGACAACGCCCAACAATTGCAAGCCGTATTCGGGGTCAACCTGAGTGTGCGGTATTTGAATGAATTTTTGGAGAGCTTGTCTATCGGTCAGTCTGGATTGGCCTTCATCATCGAGCGCGATGGCTTACTGGTCGCCAATTCGGTGGGCGAGTCTGCCTACAGGTCTGACAAACCTAGAAGACTCCCCAACCAGCCCCAACCCGCTTTTACCAAACCCGGCCAGGTTGCCTTTCAGCGCCTGTCTGCAACCGAGAGCGATAACGCGATCGTGCGCGTGGCTGCTCAGCAACTCCAAAGCCAACTGGGTGACTTTGATGCCATTCAGGTCGCTCAAGAGCTGGAGGTAGAAATCGAAGGTCAGCAACACTTTTTGCGGGTCATTCCCTACAGCGATAACTATGGGCTGGATTGGCTGATCATTACCGTGGTGCCTCGGGCTGATTTGCAAGCGCAAGTCTACGCCGATGTAAAACGCATTGTGTTGCCCACGGGGTTGGTTGCCCTCGTGGCGATCGGGGTGGTTCTGTGGCTTGCTCGCCGGAGTTAACGACCCTGAGGGGCGATCGCCCCTCGGTCTCTGGCAGCACAACCCAGCCGGAACGTTTAACCCGCAGCCCGATCGAGTTCTTGAAGGCTACAAAGAGTGCGTCCTGGATGTGGATTTCTACTCCGCCACCCCTACCCAAGGCTCCGGCCAGCCTTCGCTGGTCTCGACAAGGTGATCATTTCTTGGCCCCTCGATCGCGTTCTAGATCGGGAGCAAAGTCACAACTATGGCTGCCAATGGGTGCGCGAGTACCTGCAAACCAATCTGCAGGAGCAATCTAGGGCGTTATGCCAACCTGCATTTGAGGTCAAAAAAGGGGGGCTGCGCTCTAATAGTTCAGCAAGCTAACTCTGACCAGTGTTCAACAGTCTGTCCCATCCACCCGCCTACCCATCTACTCGACTACAACTGTCAATATCACCTTGGCAGAGCACTAAGTTAGGATCACCTCACCCTATGGGCAAGGGCAAAGCGAGAAGTTTATGCCTAGGCCGTAAGTGTGTTGATGGCTGTGGGTTGAATAGTTGCCTGCGCGCGCAGCTAGCCGGTTGAGCTTACCCCGTAATTGTCCAGCGCTGCGCTAAACAAATGTTGGAACTTTTCACGAAAGAGCTGCTGAAAGAGATTGTGGTGTTGCTTTGAGACGCGGACAACCAATCAAAAACCGCTACTCCCGCTGGGCTAAGAGCGCCAACATGTACTGGGGCTGAAAGTCCTCCAACCATTGGCTGGGTGAGGTTTATGAGGTTTTTTCGCCGCTCAGGGTAACAGCGTGTCAGCATGGCCTGGAGGCGTCGTCCTCCCAGACATAACCATCACCGTAAGGGACGAGTCGGGTAGAATCGGTGCACAGGTTAGCCCAGATCCTGCCCGAGTTGCCAGCTAAAGTCAGGGCAGATTGTGCGCCAATCAACGACGCTTCTACCCCAGCTTGGCCATGGCTACCAGAGGCTCACAAGACGCCGACGGTTTCGGTATACATCCTGATCAATTACGAATATCAGCTCCAGAAGTGTCGAGGGGGCGATCGCATTCCTTCGATGCCGTTTCCAGAGTTGGCCATAACGGTAGCTGATACCTTCGAGGTGGCTAGCGTTTAACATCGCAAATATCTTATCCTCTGCGGCTGGGGCTGCGTTTACTCTACCGATTCAGACAAAAGTCAGCCTGATTGAGGGTTGCAGGGTAGAGGTCGGCAAACCATTCCGCAGAGACGGCGTTTTCGCTGTCGCTAACCAGGTATTGATTGACCAAAGTGCGCCACTGCGGGTCATTATCGGGCAGCACCAGCCCGTAGAACTCACAGGTTAGGGGCAGTTCCGGCGTCAGGGCAAACGCCTCCAGGGGTTTGCCTGTTAGCTGTAGGGCCGCGTAGGTCAAAATGCCATCGCCGACAAAGGCATCGATCGCGCCCTGCTCCACCGCCTGAATGGCCAGGTTACGCCCCTCTGGGCCTGCGAAGGGCACTCGTTCTGCATCCGGGTAAGCGGTCTGCACAAACTGTTCCGTCGTGGTGTTGCTGAGCACGCCCAGCCGCACCCCCGCCAGGGGCAGGCTGGGATTGATCGCTGCTGTCTGACCGGCCCGCGTGAGAAATTGGGCACTGCTGACAAAGATGGTATTGGAGAAGGTGATGCCCGCCACATCCGAGCGGATGGTGTTGGGGCCGCATTCTAGGTGAACGGTGTCGTCTCTGACCAGGTCATAGCGATTGCCGAGGGTAGAGGTGAGTTCTACGACCTGGACAGGGTTAGCCCGATTGAGGTGATCGCTCAGGTAGCTGCTCAGGGAGAGGGCCAGGTCGCCGCAGTAGCCATCCCAGGCGTCATCTTGATCGATGAAGCCGAAGGGAGCGGCGTCTTTGCGCAGGCCCACCTTGAGCACCCCGGTGCGGGCAATTTCGGCCAGGATGCTTTCTGAGCGAGGGGCGGGCTGGGGGGCGATCGCTGCCGGAATGACGGGGATAGGCGGTGCTCCGCCATAGGCTGCCTCCAGCTGGCTGGCGGACAGCTCAGAGATAATATCCACCGCCATGGGCTGCTCTTCGCTAAGGAATGCGCCATAGCGGGCGGTCAGGTAGGGCAAAAAGTCATCCTGATCGCGCAGGTAGGCATTCCAGAAGGCCACACTGAGGATTTTATAGTACCGAGACCCCACATCCCGATGCTCCCCCGCCAGCAGCTTAAAGATGCCCTCGGCCCCCTCCCGCCCCGGCTTGGAGGTAAAGTGGGTGCCCCCTTCAAACAGGGCCAGGTACTTGGGCTCGGTCTGTAGCCAGACGAAGGGGTGAATCTGCTCGGTCACCACCGTTGAAACAATGTCATTGCCCCCCGACACCATGAGCAGAGGCACATCGATCTGGCTGAAGCCTTCGGGGCCGTAGAGCCCACCGCCGAGGGGATGGGCCGCAACGACGGCTCTGATGCGGGGATCTTTCAGGTCGTAGTTTTGGGGGGGCAAAAACCGGGCGCGACATTCAAGGTACAGGGCAAAGTTGAAGATGACGTTCTCCTGGTCGCAGTTTTCTACCAGGCGACCGTAGTTAATTTCGGCCCCCGCCAGGGCCAGGGCGGTGGAGCCCCCCAGGGAGTCGCCCACGACGCCGATGCGGGTTGGGTCTGCGATCGCAGCCCACTCCGCCGATTCCGCCGTCAGTTCTTCCAGCCGGTCAATCAGGTACGAAATTTCCTGGGGCCGGTTGATAAACTCCATGGGGCTGAGCAGGGTATTTAGCCGCCCCTGTAGATAGGTTTGGCGGTAGGCCAGATCGCTGCCCACGTGGTCTGGAATAATGGCGATGAAGCCGTAGGAGGCCAGATGCTCGGCCAAAAACGTAAAGCTTTCTTTGACATCCCCAAAGCCGTGGGAAATGATCACGATGGGGGCAGGCTCGCTCAGCCCCTTGGGAATGTAAATATCGGAGTCGAAATCATAGTTGACGGTCAGCCCCTCCGCCGTTTGCCGGGTGGCGGGGTTGGTGACGGTGATTGTGGCTTTTTGAAAGGCATAGGGGCCAGGCTGGCTCAGGTCGGGTAAGCCGGTGACATCTAGGTCGGCCTGGGTACTGGCTTCCGCCGCTGCCTGGGCCTGAATCGCCCCATTGGCCGCCCGGTTGTAGCTAAAGTACAGGGCCAACTCCCGCCGCAGCGCCAGCAAGTCCATCAGGTCAATGGCGATGGATTGGGTGGGGAAGGCCCGCAGGGCATCGATCAGGGTCCAGCCCTCGGGGCCCGCGTTGGCGGCGGCGTTGATGACGGCGGCCCGCAGGGCAATTTGCCCATTGTCGCCGCTGGTCGTTTGCACCACCTTGCCCAGATTGAACAGCACATCTCGCCCCAGGGGAGAATAGGCGACGTTATCGACCATGACCAGATCCAGGGGCAGTTTGAAGGTTAGCCCTGTCCGCAGTTGCGCCAGCAAAGAAGGACTGAGAAAGCGAGCGTACAGCTTCAACTCAGGCGTGATTTCTCCGGTTTCGGCAAAGGTCTCCAGGGCATCAACCGAGATCGTCAACACCAGCGGCCCGGTGGTATTGATGCGAATTTCCTCGGCGCTGTAGCCGGGACGGGGCAGGCCGGCATCGAACAACGCACCGCCGATCGCGAGGGCAGCCGTAGCCAGGCCAGTTTGCAAAAAGCGGCGGAATCGAGTGGGCTGGGGCATGATTCGTCAATCGCTGAAGGTTCTAATCAAAAATGGCGTCAATCGCTCGCAGCCGGTTGGTGCCCCGGCGCAGGTCATCTCGAAACTGATCGATGTCTTCGAGGGTGTTGCACAAATCGGGGTCTCGGTTGCGCTCGTCCCGGCGATCGCAAATATCCCGACGCACATTGTCGCGAATGTCATCCCGAATTTCATCGCGGATACTGTCGCGAATCACGTTTCCCAAACTTTCATTGGCCCATGCTAAGGAAGGAATAAAGGGCAGAGTAAGGATAGCAAAGGCTAGGCCGACAACAAGTTTCATGGTGTATTTTTTAAGGAACAACGCTGAAAGAATTGTAAAAGTGCTCAAAATTTGCCGGGTCATCATCAATGGCCAGCACCAGGTAAAGTCGATCGCCGGTAATACTGAGGGTCGCGACTAAAAATTGGCCCCAGCCCTCCGCCGTCATCAGCCGTGAGGGCAGCCCTTGAAAAGCGACTTCTTCGATCGCCAGGGTGGCGCTGAGTTGTTCATTCTGAATGTCATTGGTCACCTGATCCGCCGCCGCGTCTAACAGCTCTTTTTGAGAAAATTCGTAGCGTAAACTGCGGGGAATATCGGCATAGGCCACCAGGTAATACTCAAATAAATCGGCCTCATCTATCGCCGGTAGCGTAACGGAGGTCATTTGCCAGCGCAGTTCCTGCTCCAGTAAAAGACTGGTGCTGGTTTGTTCTGAGGGAATTCCTGGTAAATCAACCGTGTAGCTGCCCGATGTCGAGGCAGAGAATTGCCAGGGGAGCAATTGACGATCTTCAGAGGGTTCCTGCTGAGCCACCTGTTGTGAAAACAGGACTGGTTCGGCGGCCACTTTTAAGGGAAACGACAGGCCAAAGCCCATCAGGCACAGCGTTAAAAGGGGTGTTTTTAGATTCATGGTTAGCCGCAACTTTTTTAAAAAGGGGAGTTAGAAGAACATAAACAGTGAGAGTTGTAGGGTGACCCAGGGGCTGGTGTCGTTACTCGCTGCCTGCCGCA
The DNA here is from genome assembly GCF_055795045.1 of Pseudanabaena sp. PCC 9330. Lineage (NCBI taxonomy): Bacteria > Bacillati > Cyanobacteriota > Cyanophyceae > Pseudanabaenales > Pseudanabaenaceae > Pseudanabaena > Pseudanabaena sp. PCC 9330. Next base: position 23,070 of record NZ_JAYFES010000112.1, read on the forward strand.
GGGCAGAGCCCGGAAAGGCCACAGAACCCACCCCCTGAAGCATGAAATTTTGGGATAGAAAATACCGGGTGGTCAGCAAAAATTCCTGGCCAATATAGTGAGAACCCAGGGTAGAAAGGGCGGCGTTGCCGCCTAAATTATTCAACTCATCGGCGAAGCGGTAGTAATAATCTAGCGAGACCGATAGGTTTTGGCTGGGTTGGGCGCTGAGGGTGACCCGGTGGGAAAATCCGTTGGCATTGTTGTAGAGCTTGCCCAGGCTGATGCCCTGGAGCCAGTCCGATAGCCCCCCCGCCTGGAGCGGGTCGAAGCGTTCGTAGGTGGCGGTGTTGGGGTTGTCGCCGCTAAATCCGGCGAAGCGGTAGCTAAGGCTGGGTCGCCAGGATACGTTCTCAGCTGTGTAGCCCAGCCACAGATAGCCCCCGTGGGCGGCCATCGGGCGTTGTTGGCTGAACTGGTAGGCATACTCTCCTTCGGCCCACAGCCCCGGTACACCAAAGAGGGTGGACTGCCGTATCCGTGGATTGATCACCTGCAAGCCGTCGCGGGTGAAGCGATCGCCATTGGGCAACGGGTAGGCCCGGTTCGACTGGGGCACCGCAATGTAGGACAGGACGGCTTCTAGGCCCTGGTTATTGTTGTAGCTGAGGCTGGTGCCCAGGTATTGGGTGTTGCTGTCGGCGATGGGCAGTTCGTCGGGTTCTAAAAAGAAGCCTTGCAGGCGAAAATCGCCCCACCGCAGGTTGGCGAGCACCGTCATATCGTAGGCGGTGCGGGGGTTAGAGTAGCTGGCCCCTCGCTCTAGGGCATTGGCCGAGCCGCTGAACTGGGAAAACAAAAAACCCTGGTTGAGCTGAAAAATCTGTCGCCCCGCCGATAGGTTGAAGGCCAACGGACTGCCCGGTTCTGCCACGAGTAACCCGCCGTAGAGGTCTTCCACCGCGCCGTAGAGGCGGTTGTCGGTGCGGAAGATGTCGGGTTGCAGGGTGCCCGACAGAGTGTAGGAGCCAGCGCCGTAAATATAGAGGGGCCAGTTGCCCAGGCGAGTAATGCCCGCCAGCCCCGGTTCTAGGTAAGCCTCGCCCCAGGTCACGGTGCCCGTGGGTTGGTAAGGGCCTGCAACAAAGTCGTCGGCCCGGCCAAACCAGGGATTGGTATCGCTGAAGACGCCCAAACCCCCATTGAGGGTAATTTTGGCCAGGGCGCGATCGCTCTGGTACAGCGTCGGAAAGTCTGCAAAGCTGCCGCTCACCACCATACCCGTAGGTAGCTGGGCGGTCGGGGTTTCCGGCTGCGCTGGCTGGAGCGTTACCAGCAGCGCCAGAATGACTGTGCCGGGACGGGTAGACTCGTACAGGCGGTACTCCGCCGACTGCACAAAGGGCAACCGCTGCACCTGGTTCAACCCCTGATCGGCAAACAGGGAGCTAAAGTTGCCCCCGGCCTGAATGCCAAAGGTGGCCGCCACCTCTTGCTGCAAAGCCTCATCCTGGGCCGAGTCGCCCGTTGGGTTGCGAAGGTAGACAAACACCTGCTCAATGGGCAAGCCTTCCCCAAAAGCCGGTGGAATTCGCAACCCCGCATTGGGGTCTTCCGTTGGGGAGGCATCGCTCACCCGTTCTAATCCAGCGTCATTTCCCGCCTCCGAATGGTCGGAAAGGTTGGACTCCGCAGGCTCAAGCGCGATCGCCCCTTCCCGCCCAGCCGGTAACCCCCATTCAGGAGAGGCCAGATCCTCGGCCTGGGTAGACAGTCCTTGAACAGTTCCCAACGAGTCCGCCGGTTGCAGAGTAACGGGCAGAGCCTGCTGGGCCCAACCTGCGGTTGCCATACCCAGCAGGGACAGCACCGAGGTCGCAGCCCAGGTCAACTTGCCGCAATGCCAGAGAAACAAACCTTTAGTCATCGCTAGTCGGCATTTTGCTCTTGTAAGAACCACCGCCGTCAACCCGCAGTTCAATGCCCGTCACCCAACTGGCGGCAGGGGAGACCAGGTAGTTAAAAGCGTGAGCAATGTCGCGGGGTACACCCCGCCGCTTCATCACAAAGGCATCGGCCAGGCGCTTTAGCATGGCTTCGTCGTAGCCCGCATCCAGAGTGGCCGCCCCGTTATCCACCGAGCCGATGACGATGGTGTTGCAGCGTACTTCCGGCCCACTCATGGCGGCGATGCTGCGCACCATGTTGATCAGAGCCGCCTTGGCATTGCTGTAGGAGATAAATTCTGGCGAAGGGCTGACCCCGACCATCGAACCCGAGAACGTCACCGAGGCGTTGGGTTCTTTTTTGAGGTGGGGCATGCAGAGCTTGGTCAGGTTGTAGCTGCTGACGGTGTTGAGAATGTAGGACTTCACCATGTAGTCGGTGCTGACGCCCCAGAGGGGGGTGTACTCGCCCCAACCGACGTTGTTAATCAGGGCGGTAATTTTGCCGAATTTGTTCAGGGTGGCATCCACCAGTTCCTGCAGATGGGCTTCGTCGGTGACATCGGTTTTGAGGGCCAGGGTTTCCTGTCCGGTGGCTTGGGTAATTTCGTCGGCTTTGGCCTGGGCAGCCTCCCCATTTAGGTCAGAAAGCACCACCTTGGCCCCGGCTTCGGCCAGTACTTCAGCGGTGGCCCCGCCAATCGCTCCACCGGCTCCGGTGACGATAACGACGTAATCTTTGAGGGAAAAAATATCGAGTGCCATAGGGTGTTCTCCGATTGTGGTGGTAAAAAAAGTGGATAGAAGGCAGGCTAAGCAGTCCCCTCCTCGGAGGGGTGCCCGCAGGGCGGGGTGGGTCAAAGCCTTGAATGCGAAAAAGTTGCCAGCTATGGGTGAGGGTTCAATTGCCAGGATTAACCCACCCCTGGCCCCTCCCAGGAGGGGATACAGACCGCTAAAGGGCGTTTAGTCCAACTCCTGTACGCCGCCGCCGCTGACGGTCAGCACCTGGCCACTCACCCAACTGGAGGCCGGAGAGCAGAGGAATAGGGCCGCATAGGCAATGTCGCTGGGTTCTCCCAACCGGGCCAAGGGCGTATGCTTCAGCATGGCCTTTTCGATATCGGGCGTTAGCACCGTGGCCAGGGCATCGGTTTTGATGGCACCGGGGGCGATCGCATTCACCCGAATATTTTTAGGCCCCAAATCAAAGGCAATGTTGCGGGTCAGATGGCTCTCCGCCGCCTTAGAAGAACTGTAGGAGGCCATGTTGATGTTCTTGTTGTCTCCAGCCATGGAGGAGATATTCAAAACGGCTCCACCTCCGGCAGTTTCCATATGAGGAGCGCACAGTTGGCAGAGATGAAACACCGAAAACACATTGAGTTTGTAGGCCCAAATAAAGGTGTCCATCGACATATCAAAGGGCTTGGGGCCGCCGCCCCCAGCGTTGTTGACCAGAATGGTGATCTTGCCGAAGTTGGAAACGGCAACCTCTACCAAATTCGCCAGAGCCTCATCATTGGTGACGTCGCAGGCCACCGCCACCGCCTTGCCACCGCTGGCATTGATGCTGTCGGCCACCGCAGCGGCAGTCTCTTCTTTCAAATCGCTGACGACAACGGCGGCACCAGCCTGGGCAAAGAGTTCAGCAATGCCCTGGCCAATACCAGCCCCGCCGCCGGTGACAATGGCCACCTGGCCATCGAGCTTAAAGGCATCCAGTACAGCTAAAGTCATAATTTCTCCGGTTCTTTCAATTTCAAACGTCAAGCTTTTGGCCCTTGGGTGTACGCTGGGGGCGCAGCCCAAACCACAGCAGCAGCAGCATCGGTAGAAACATCCCAGCCGCCACCAAAAACATCTGACTTACCCCTGTGGTAAAGGCGACCTGGTAATTGCCAACCAAGCCTTCTAACTGGGTCTGGGGAATGGCAAATTGGGCCGAAATAGAGGGCACATCGCTACTCAAAATCCGCTTCAACAGGTCATTAACTTTGGCAATTTGCTCATCGTTGAGTCCGGCATTGGTTAATTCGCCCAGGTAGTAATTGCGCCCAAAGGTGGTCACTAACGCAATAGACACCGCCACTCCCAAGGCGTTGCCAAATTGAATGACCGCATTGTTGGTTGCAGAGGCAATACCCGCCAGGTTGGGCGGGGCCGAACTCAGCAGTGCATTCATCCGGGGCACATTAGCTACGCTATAGCCCGCCCCAAACAACACCATGGGCAGCAGCATCGTCCCCAGGGTCAACTCAGGGCTGAGCCAGCGAGAGAACAACAGCAGCGCCAGGGCAAAGAAAGCTGTGCCTATAACCATCAGCGATCGCACCGTAAACTTGGCCACAAGGGTGCCAGCCAGAATGCTGAAGACAAATATAGACAGGGTCAGCGGCAGCAACATCATCGCCGATTGCACCGGGGACTGCTGCAACAAAACCTGGAAGTAATTGGAGAGGTGAAAGAATACCCCGGTTTGGGCAAACGCCAGCAGTAAAACCAGCAAACACCCCAACGAAAAGGCTGATTCTCGAAATAGAGACAGCTCTAAGGCTGGAAATTCAACCCGCGATTCCCACCAGACAAAAAGGGCGAGTATAGCCAGTCCTAACAGGGCAGGAGTCAACACCACAGAACTGAAAAATCCCCCTGTTCCACTGGCCTGGCTAATGCCATACACCAGAGAAAATAGTCCAGCAGTACAGAGCAGAATTCCTACCCAATCGAGTTTTCGCTGTCCGCCAGCCCTACTTTCAGCCACAAACCGCAGCATGAGAAACAGGGTTAATAATGCCAGGCCGATCACCAGCAAAAACACCGATCGCCAGCCCAGGGTTTGATTTAAATACTGAACGGCTAGGGAGGAAAGACCGCCCATAATCCCCAATGCTGCCCCGTAAATGCCCAGAGCTTTGGGCCGCTCTTCCGCATCGAAGGTAACTGTTAGAATCGCCAGCGCCAGGGGGTTAACCAAGGCCTGAAAGATTCCGTCTAAAGCGCGAATACCGATTAGCGCCTCAGGGGTAGAGGCTACCATCGATAAAACTGCCGCTGACAGAATACCGCCGGTGCCAATCAGTAAAAATCGCCGTCGCCCATACAAATCTCCCAGGGTGCCACCTCCCAAAATGAAGGCCGCTAGCATCAGTGTAGAAATGCTAGACATCAGGCCAATCGTTGCCTGGGACGGATTAAACTCCTTTTGGATGGCGGGCACCACTAAATTCAAAATTCCGGCATCAATGGCGACCATGAGCACTGCAACAATACAGGCCACTAGAACCATCCATCGGTTTGGGTCGCGAGACTGAGTCGATGTCGAGACTGACATAGTAATCCCTAACAAGCAGTAGAGGGCCGATTCATCAGGCTGAAAATCGGTTCAAGAATTTATTCAGGGCGTAGCATGGCTCTCATTACGGCTGCATTGATAAACCAGGCCGCAATGCCTGCGATGGCTCCTAACAAAATGGCTCCAGCCAGCGGCGTGACCAGAATAGTGCCTAAAAACTTTTGCACAAACAGGGCCACCAATGCAGCTGTACCAAAGGCAAACAGCGAGTAAAACAAAACGGTTCTGACGCCAAAGAAAAAGAAAGGACGATTTAAAAGTTCTGGTGCTGCTAGCTGTAGGCTTCGCGCCTTCTTGCCAAAGGTAAAAAATGCAATTATCCCCAAAATGACCGACAGAATAAAGGCTGTCATCACTCCCGTGGAGAACACCGTTTTTTCATGGGCTGATATGGTGTCAACCGTGAGGGGTAGAGCCTCTTTCCCGCGAAACATGAACCAGCCAATCACCCCATTAATCACTGCATTGGAAATGCTACTGATCAGGGCATCTTTTTGAATTAAATCTTTGACATGACTGGAGACATAAATCATCACATTGCCCTAGCGAAGAGAGCTTAATCAGCTAGTCGATAAAGAGCATGGCATCAAAAGGTAAAAAGTTTGTGTAATATCGAGGGGTGCCCCCTTGGATTGTTCAATCCATTCCCTTGGATCATGAAAATTCTGCTGGTTTCATCCGATAAACTTTTGCAACAACAGCTGCACAAAGATTTATCTCGCCACAATTTAATTGTTGATGCCGCCACCGATGGCCAAGCAGCCTGGGATCTGCTGCAAGCCTTTATGTACGACGTGATTTTGATGGAGGCTCTCTTGCCCAAGCTAGATGGGCTGAGCCTGTGCCAACGCTTGCGTGATGTGGGCAACCCGGTGCTAATTTTGCTGATCATTGAGCCTACTGCTGCCGGAACGTGCATTCAGGGTTTAGATAACGGCGCAGACGCCTGCCTGATTAAACCTATTCACGAGCCAGAACTGCTGGCCCAACTGCGAGCCCTAGCTCGGCGGGGGGTGCGTCGTGCCAGTCCGGCCCTCTCTTGGGGGCCACTATTGCTTGACCCCACCGCTCGGCGGTTCACCTGTCAGGGGCAGGAGCTGAAACTGAATCGCAAAGAATATCAACTCCTGGAGCTGTTACTGAGCCATCCCCGGCAGATGTTTGCCCGCAGTGAAATCGGCGATCGCCTGTGGACCCTAGACGACGAAATTCCCAGCGACGCCACGATCAAAAGCCACATCCGCAGCATTCGCCGCAAGCTAGAGCAGGTGGGGGCTAACGATTTGATTCAAACCCACTACGGCCAGGGGTACTGCTTAAACCCGGCCTACGATCCTGGCACCAAACCCTTGCAGCGGGGAGCACCCATGCCAGAACTGATGATGGACAATATCACCGCCAATCTTTGGCAAGAACTGATGACTGCCAATGCCCGCTTGCAGCAGGAAATTGAGCAACGCAAGCAGATTGAAGCCCAACTGCGACGTTCAGAACTCATGTTACGTACCGCTCAACAGGTCGCCCAAATTGGCTCCTGGGAATTTGACTTTCACACTCGGGAGATTTACTGGACTGAGGAGTTATTTCTGATTCACGGGCTGTCTCCCGAAGGGCCAACGCCCGGTTACGAAGAATCGTTGCGCCTAATTCACCCCGATGATCGACAATTGCACGAAGAGGCTATTCGACAGCCGGCCGCCAGAGGGGAGGCCTTTGAAGCCAACCTGCGGATTGTGCGGGCCAACGATGGCGAGATTCGGTACATCAATGCCCGAGGAGGTCCTCTGTTTGATGCGGACGGCAAAATGATCAAGCTAACAGGAACAACCTTCGACGTAACTCGGTGGGTAACCGATGGAATTTTTCCCCGGAAAGAAAGTTATGGTCTATAGATGTAGTGGCAAGGTACAGCATTGGTTTTCTGTCGCTCAGCGTATGTATGGGTCTGTTTCAGCTTGAGGCCAAACGCTCAGGACTACCCATAAACTTCAGCAGCAGCTAATCCTATGAGCCGTTAGACCGCCTGCAATCAACTTGTTTCCTGAAATATCGACTTTGAATAGGCAGAATGGCACTGTGGGGAGGTAGCTGAGATGACTATCGATGAGCCGAGTGGCCAAGGGCCTTAACCTGATGAAGGCTTGTGGGTTGAGTAATTGCCTGCGCGCGCAGCTAGCTGATCTGGCTGACGCCGATGCAGCTAGAGGATGATTGTCCAACATCGCGTTGGATAAATTTCGGAACGTTTCACGAAAGAGCCGCTGAGGGAGATTGGGATGCTGGTTGCGGCGCGGGTAACTACTCAGCCAATCTGCAGCTTTAACGGAAGCCACTCTCGGGTGCTGGATGACTACACCGCAGACGAGGGTAAGCAGATAATGCTTGAGTCAACTAATCAGGCTAGGGGAGACAGCTCTCTATATTGCCGGTTTTAGCAGGGTTGCCCACATCCTAGACCTCTAAGAGAATCATCAACATTCTTCGCGGCTAAGATTGAATCTGACTTTTCTGCAACTGCTATGGCATCTGCATCTGCGAGTTCAATCAAGCTGCTGATTGTGGATGATGACCCCATGATGCGGCTGGGGCTGACGGCGGCGTTAGGGAGCTACCCCGACTTAACTATTGTGGGAGAGGCCAGCGACGGACGACAGGGCGTTGAGCAGGCGGCAGCACTCTGCCCCGATGTGGTGCTGATGGATGTGGGTATGCCAGGGATGGATGGGATTGTGGCCACCCAGGCGATTAAGGCTGCCACCCCTGGCCTGCGGGTGGTGATGCTGACCTCCCACACCGACGATACCGAGGTGATTGCCGCTCTCTCTAGCGGGGCCGATGCCTACTGCATCAAGGGTACCGAGGTCAATGCCCTGATCAACGCCATTCAGGTAGCAGCTTCTGGGGCGGCATATCTGGATCCAAAGGTTGCTCAAACGGTGGTGCAAAACTTGGCCACAGTGCGGCCCAAGGCTGGCCCCTAGGCGGATGGGCTGCTGTCGGGCCGTGAGCTGGAGGTGTTGCAGCTGATTGTTGAAGGCCTAAGCAATACCGAAATTGGTGAACGGCTTTACCTCAGCCCCAATACGGTGAAGACCTACGTAAAGGGAATTATGAACAAGCTGGTGGTGAGCGATCGCGTGCAGGCTGCTGTAGCCGCTGTGCGCTGGGGGCTGGTGGACTAAGACAGGCAGCGGTGCGTACCGGCCCATTCCACCCAACTGGATGCGCGACCTGGGGGAAGTGGCCCGCCATGATGCTCCCCTAGGATGAAGCCGTTACCGCCCAGCCATCCCTGCGACTCCCTCGGGGAGCACTTTGCGAATTGCGCCCAACCGCAGGTAGGCCAGGGCTTTTTACTAAGGAGAGAGTGGATGGAGATTGTGGTCGCAAGTTTGGCCTATCTGGAGGATCTGGCAGCGCTGTTTGATGGCTACCGAGTGTTTTACCAGCAGCCCTCCGACCTGGCGGCGGCACGGCGGTTTTTGCAAGAACGTTTGACAAAGGGCGATTCGACTATTTTGGGGGCGATGGTTGGAGGTGACCTGGTGGGCTTTACCCAGCTTTACCCCAGCTTTTCGTCGGTGTCGATGAAACCCATCTGGATTTTGAATGACCTGTTTGTGGCAGAAGCCTACCGGGGCCAGGGCGTTGCCAGGGGCTTGATCGAGGCAGCGGAGACCTTTGCCCGTGACAGTGACGCGATCCGCATGGTGCTGGAAACCCAGGTCACCAATACTTTTGCTCAGGCTCTGTACGAGGGGCGGGGCTATGTGCGAGATACGGAGTTTTACCATTACTCATTGAGCCTATAAGTTTGGCGGGTAAGCAGACAGTGGGCCTGTGCGCAGGCTCACTGTCTGCTATGTCCGACCTCGGTAAACCATGCCGGGGTCATAGCTTGGTCTGAGCCTTGGGCAGGGTAAACCAAAACGTTACCCCCTGCCCTGGGGGGCTGATTGCCCCAATTTCGCCGCCGTGGGCCGTGACAATTTGGTGGCAAATGTAGAGTCCCAAGCCCAGGCTTAGGGTTTGGCGGCGGTTGGGGCCACGGGTATAGAGGTCAAAAATGCGATCGCACTGCTCCGCTGTCATTTCAGCCCCATTGTTATGTACCGTGCAGCGCAGCCCCTGGGGCTCCAATGCGACACCTCGCGGGGCAGACGGGAGCCGGAGGGCGGCGGCCCCCAGGGTGAGGATGACACCAGCTGGGTTGTAATTAAGGGCGTTGGCAATCAGGTTTTCGTACACCCGCCGCACCTGGAGCGGGTCGATATCCACCAAGGGCAAATCCGAAGGGAAGTTGACCTGAACGATCGCTCGGTGCTGTTCAAAAAAGGGCTGAAAATCCGCCAGCACCGACTCCACCAGATCCTGTAGTGCCATGGGCTGACGGTGCAGCACCAGTCCGTGCACCTCTGCTGCATGCACCTCCAGTAGCGAGTCAATGAACTGGATTTGGCGATCGCTACTGGCGAGCATCTGCTCCAGTACCGGGCGTGGCAGGGGTACGGTGTCCCCCTCTGTTTTGGCCAAACTCTTGAGCACCATGGCCAGTCCCAGCACCGGGTTGCGCAGGTCGTGGGAGACGGCATGGAGAAATAGCCGGAGCCGCTGCCGGAGCTCAAATTCGCGTAGCAGCATACGCTCGTACAAATAAACCCCCAGATCCAGCAAAAAAAAGAAGCTGGTGGCGATGGCAAAAAACAACAGGTAGGCTAACCAGCCCATGCCCTCAGGGATATCGACAACCCTGAGGTTGAAGACTGTAGCCGAGGCCATGAGTAGCCCCAACGCTAACCCCTGGGAAAGCAAATGCCAGGTCCATTTCACGGGAATCAAGAGGGCCTGGAGGGTAAAGAAAATTAGCCAGACGCCAAAGTCTAGGAAGGCTTCGCCCTGCAGGGTGAAGTAGATCTGTGGCACCCATACTAGGGCAATCGAATACCCCAGAAATGCAGCCTTAACCCGGTGTATGGGCAGTACGTAGCGCAGCATCAGCCAGGTCATTATCAATCCCAGGGCTGGAGTGATCAACAGCGCCCAGATCAGCAACCAAAACCGTTCACTATTGAGAAATTCATCCACCTCGCCGCTGCGCTCCATGGCGGGCAAGAGCATCCCCAGGTTGAGCCCCGCAATAATCACCAAAAACCCCAGGGCAATCCAGATGGCCAGCTGAAGGCGATCGCGAATGAACTGCTGCCGCCAGGTGTAATACTCCTTGGATATCGAGGCCCCAAGCCCTGGGGAGTGGGCCAAAAACTGAGTCAGGCGTTGCCAGTGATAGGTAATGGAAATCATAGCTGGGGCTCTGGACGGGTGAGGGAGGCCGTCTTGTAGGGATGCCGAGGGTTGGGAGATTAACCGCCTAAGGGCTGCCCTCTTGCTCCACCACCAAAATGCGAGCTTCCCCGATGGGATGGGCGACATGTTCGGTGCCTTCCGAGGCAAAGGCAATATCGCCAGGGTTGAGCCGTACTACCTGCACCGCGCCGTCTCGTTTGTAGTGCATGTCAACCGCCCCATCCAGCACCACAAACACCTCTTCGCCGTCATTGACATGCCACTGGTAAGGCTGATCTGTCCAGTGCAGGCGGATAGTTATGCCGTTCATGGTGGCGATATCGAGCGCACCCCAGGGGTGATCAGAGGTGAACGATTTAGCAGTGATGATGTCCATAGGTCACTGAATTGTCGATGTTAAGGTTGCTTGGGTTGATCGGGTGAACGGGGAAAAGAATACTGCATGTGCACCAGGATCAGCCCGGTATCGCCGTGGCGCGATCGCCCGGTTTCACCAAAGCCATAGCGAGCATAAAAGCCCCGCCCCATGACATTTTGCTCAAAGACGGCCACCGTTAGCGCCCCTTTTAGCCCCACGGCGTGATCCAGCAGGGCTCGGCCCACGCCATGCCTCTGCCAATAGGGAGCGACAAACAGACCGCCCACCTCGCTGCCCACCTCGGCATTGAGCAAAGACACAAACCCCACGATATGCCCCTGGTGTTCGTATACCCAAGTTTCGACCATTGGCAGGTATTGGGTAGCAATGGCAATGCGCTCTTGGGCAAAGTGGTCAGCAGGCAAGAAACTGTGGGCGATGGTCGCGGCCTGGTGCCACACTGCCAACACCGCCTCACAATCTTGGGAGCGATAGGGGCGAAGGCTCATGGCTGCCAGTCCTGTTTGAGGCAGCTGTAGAGGTGGTGATCGACGTAGCGATCGTAGAGCCATTCTGCCTGGCGCAGGGTGCCCTCGTGGCGAAAGCCCAGCCGCTCAGGAATGCGTCGGCTGCGGTGGTTTTCCGTGGCGCAGGCAATCATCTGACGGTTTAGCCCCAGCCCGGTAAAGCCGTAGTCCACCAGAGCGCGACAGGCCGCCGTCATTAACCCCTGGCCCTGGTGGGCTTCCCCCAGCCAGTAGCCGATGGTGCCGACCTGGTTGGCACCGTCGAGGTGGTTGTAGCCGATGATGCCTGCGATCGCACCGTGGTGGCAAATCGCCGCGCCAAAGCCCCGGTTCTCGGCCCACTGGCGCAAAAAAGACTGAATAAAGCGGCGAGTATCGTCGGCAGATTTCACCGTATCCAGCCAGGGCAGCCACTGGCGCAGGTAAGTTCGGTTGTCATCAGTCAGAGCAAACAGCTCGTCGGCATCGGCTAGGCTCAAAGGCCGCAGGCTAAGCGAGTTGGTAATGGGGTAGAAAAACATGATCGGCATCGCCAAGGGGTGATGGTTTGAGCCTAAGGGGAAAGACGGCGCGGGGGCTTCCCACGATCAGACTCACCCAGTTGGGGGAGATCAAACCCTCCAGGGCGATACCCAATAGCAGGTAGGAGCGCCCCGGTTGCCTCGCCTACGGTGTGAGGGTCGAGTTCAAGCCCAGCCCCATGCTATTAACCAACTGCTCCCGTCGTCCGATACGTCCTCATCGTTCTCCGGCTAGAGCTTTCAATTGGGCGGCGGGGTTAGAGGTCGGGCTATTTTTTCTCATCGGTGGCGGGGCCGGAGCGGCACTGCTCTGGTTTGTCGCCCAGGGCGAGGCGTCGCCTTACATCTATCCAAGCTCTACTACCCCTGCCCCAGCGCTGAGCCGTCCCGCCCCAGCAGCGTCCGTGGCTCGGCCCTGCGTCGATCGCAGCGGTGGGGTGGCCCAAGCGGCCATCACCTGCATTCAAACGAACTAGCCAACCCCCGCATCCTCATTTTTTTACCCAAGGAACGTAATCCTATGCTGTCTAAATTAGGTTTAGGCCTGGCCCTCTGCCTGGTCCTCTGCCCAGTCCAGGCGATCGCATCCACCGCCGCCCCGTCCCCCCTGCTCCAACCCGCTGCCATGACCCCATCCCCAGAACTTTCCGCTGCCTTCACCACCGCCCTCGCCGCTGAAATGGAGGCCTTTGTCCAGGCCCACGCCGACCACCGGCAGTTTATGGGCACCGTGCTGGTGGTGCGCGATGGCGAAACCGTGCTGAGCCGGGCCTATGGTCTGGCGGATCTAGAACAGCAGATTCCCCACACCCTCGACACCCGCTTTCCCATTGGCTCGGTAACCAAACAGTTCACCGCTGCCGCCATTCTCCAGCTGCAAGACCGGGGTTTGCTGAACGTGCAGGCCCCCGTTGCCACCTACCTACCCGATTACCCCAACGAGACCATTACCCTGCACCACCTGCTCACCCACACCGCCGGACTGCCCAACTTCACCAGTGTCCCCGACTATTTTGAATGGATGCAGCAGCCCGCTACTCTCGACGAGCTAATCGCCCGCTTTCGGGACTTGCCCCTAGAGTTTGAGCCGGGCAGCCAGCACCGCTACAGCAACTCCGGCTATGTGCTGCTGAGCCAGGTGATTGAAACGGTGTCGGGCCAGTCCTACGGCGACTATGTGCAGGACAATTTGCTGACGCCGTTGGGGATGGAGAACACCGGCTACGATCAGCCGCCGCCCGTGCCTGGCCTAGCTCAGGGCTATCGGGGCAACGCCCAGGATTATCAGAGCGTGCCCTCCACCCACCCCACCGCGGCCCAGGGGGCGGGGGGGCTATATTCCACCGTGGGCGATCTGGCGCGGTGGAACCAGGCATTGTTTGGCAATATCCCCGGCGATCGGGCTGTTTTAAGTGAGGTTGCGATCGCCGCCATGACCACGCCTCAGGTATCCCTTGGCATTGTGGAGGCTCCAGATCTCTCCTACGGTTACGGGCTGGTGATTGATAACCAGTCTGCCCAACCCCGCATTGGCCACGGCGGCGGTATCAGCGGCTTTGTCAGCAGCCTGCTGTACTTGCCAGACCAGGACGCCACCATCGTGGTGCTCAGCAATGTGGAATCGATTAACCCTGAGCAGATTTCGGCGGGTCTAGCCTCTATTTTGCTGGGCGAACCCTACGCGCTGCCCCAGGCCCTGGACACGGTGACGGTAGATAGGGCGGTGCTGGAGCGCTACGTGGGTACCTACCAGTTTGCTCCGGAGTTTCAGATCACGATCACCGTTAAGGATGGGCAACTGTATGCCCAGGGCACAGGACAACCGGCGATCGCCCTCTACCCCGCCTCTGACACCGAGTTCTTTGCCCTTGCCCCAGAACTGCGCATCGTCTTTAACCCCGCCGCCAGCGGCGCGGTGGAGAGCCTGACCCTGATTCAGAGCGGCCAAAATACCGTGGCTCCCAGTGTAAATTAACAGGACAACCCGATGCAATGGCTTAATGAACCGCCCCAGTGGGCGCAAACCGATCAACAAATCACCCTCACCACCGCACCCCAGACCGATTTTTGGCGGGTCACCCACTACGGTTTTATCCGCCACAGCGGCCACTTTTTCTACGAAACTATTGCCGGAGACTTCGTGGCCGAGGTCACCATCCGGGGGCAATACCGCGACCTCTACGACCAGGCTGGGCTGATGGTGCGCACTGACGACCACCACTGGATTAAGGCTGGAATTGAGTACGTCAATGGGGTGCAAAACCTCAGTGCCGTTGTCACCCACGACTATTCTGACTGGTCGAGAATGGCCTTACCGCAAGCCCCTGAAGCACTAAGGCTGCGACTAGAGCGGCGGGGCGATGCGATCGAGATATTTTACCGGGATGAAACAGGAGACTTCAGGCCGTTTCGGCTGACCTATTTTCGTGACTCGCCTGCCCTTCAGGTGGGGATCATGGGCGCATCTCCAGAGGGAGCAGGATTTACCGTCACCTTTGCTAATTATGTGGTGCGGGCTTAGTCGCAGATATGTAGAATGGTGCGCTGAATAGTTGCCTACGCGCTCAACTAGCCGATCTGGCTTGCGCTGATGCAACCGGGGAGAAATTGTCCTACTCTGCGTAGGACAATTTTTGGAACTTTTCACGAAAGATTCTGCGATAGAGATTGGGAGGCTGGTTGCGGCGCGGGCAACTAGACCAGGCAACTATGCGGCCTGAGCGGAGACTATTCTTAGGCAGAGAATATTGCCAACGCTATAAGGCTCAGCGATTGTTGGACCAGGCGATGCGAATCTCTCATCGCTCTTGTCAGGTCGAGTTGAAACGCTAAGTCGAGGCTGGTGCCATCTCCGAAGTAATGGTTCCTGGAAACTTGGGCTGTTGAGCAAGCCGCTCTAACACTGCGTCCTTGTCAGTCAAGGACTAACCTCAGCTATTGGTTCCCAAGGCCTCAAATCCCGCCACGATATCGAGGAGTTCTCCGGTAATCGCATTTTGGCGTTGCTGACGATAGTCGGCATTGAGGTCTGCGAGGCGTTCTTCAATGGTTTTTTCAGCCGCCTGCATTGAAGCCAGTCGGGCAGCATTCTCACTGGCTAGAGATTCGACGGTGGCGCGGTAGAGCGAGACAAACAGGTATTGACGAACCAAGGCTAAAAATAGCGGCTGCCAGTGGGTGCCTACCATGGGCAAGGCGGAGGATTGCCAGGGGCGTTGCTCTAGCTGGTGCAGCCAGGTGCGATCAAGGGGCAGCAATTGCAGGGTGACGGGTTGAAACGTGGTGGCTGAAAGTGACTGGTTATAGAACAGAAGAATTTGACCCATAGCAGGGCAGGGGCTGTCTGCTGGCTCGTCTATCGGAGAACTTTGGACAGCATTTTGGGGAAAGCGCCACTGCTCAATTGCCAGCAGCAGATCTTGAATGAGCCCAGGAGTTCCCGCCAGGGAACTGGGGAGGGCAAACAGCTGCTGAACAGGCTGTTTAGCAGCTTCTAGATAAGGTATTAGCCGTGCTCCTACGGCAGCGACCAGGCAGCGATCGGGCTGAATGTGGCGCTGATGCAGTTGCGTTAGGGTATAGGCGGCAATCTGCTCATTGAACTGACCACAGAGGCCGTGGTCAGACCCGAATACAATCACTCCTACCCATGTCTGTTTTTGAGATGAATCCGCGAAGGGAAGCAGCCCGGCGGAATCTTCAGAAAAGCGGCGGTGGTGAAGTAACCCCTGAAGCCCCAGCTCAACTGTGGTGTTGTAGTTGGTCAGGGCGGTTCTGGCTTTTTCGTACTGGCGAATGCTCACCATGGCCAGGGCTTTCATAGTTCTGACCACGGCCTGGAGGTCTTCGATGCTGTGAATTTGGGTTTGAAGGGCTTCGAGGGTGAGCATGGAGATGGGGGGATGGAGAGATGGGGGGATGGGGGGATGGGGATGATAGCCCCGTAGAGTGGGTTAGGCTTGCCCAGATTTTGCGGTTCTCGGTAACGTCATGGGCCGTAACCCACCGCCAGGGCTGCCGACAGCACGGCCAATACCCGATCGCGATCGCCCTCTGTCAGTGCCCCGCCACTGTGAATCAGATCGCACAGATCGGGCAATTGTCCGGTCATGGCTTGGGCCACCTGCCGTTCGGTCTCATCCACCTGGTTGAGGGGTACGGCATCGAGCCAGCCGCTGGTGACAGTCAGAAGAATGGCGATTTGTTCGGCGGCGGCGAGGGGCTGCGACTGGCGCTGCTTTAGCACTTCGCGGATGCGGCGGCCGCGTTCGAGGGTTTGCTGGGTTTGCTCGTCGAGCTGGGTGCCAAAGCGGGCAAAGACTTCAACTTCCTGAAATTGAGCATAGGAGAGGCGCAGGTCTCCGGCGACGAAGCGGTAGGCAGGGAGCTGGGTTTTGCCACCCACGCGGGAGACCGATTTGCCCACATCCACCGCTGGAAAAATGCTCTTTTGAAACAGCTCGGGGGAGAGGTAGATCTGGCCATCGGTGATGGAGATCAAGTTGGTGGGAATGTAGGCCGAGAGGTTTTGGGCCTGGGTTTCGATGATCGGTAGGGCGGTGATGGAGCCGCCGCCCAGATCATCGCTCAGGTGGGTGGCGCGCTCTAGCAGCCGCGAGTGCAGGTAAAAAATATCGCCGGGGTAGGCTTCGCGACCGGGAGGGCGACGCAGCAGCAGCGACAGTTCGCGGTAGGTGCGGGCGTGGTGGGTGAGGTCGTCGTAGACAATCAGCACATCGCGGCCCTGCTCCATGAAATATTCGGCCATGGTGGTGGCCCCGTAGGGGGTGATGTATTGCAGGCCCAGGGGGTCTTGCCCGGCGGCGACCACCACAATGGTGTAGTCCATCGCGCCTTGCGCTTGCAGGGTGGCGATCACTTGGGCGATCGCCGCCGATCGCTGGCCAATGGCGCAGTAGATGCACAGGACATCCTGGTCTTTTTGGTTGAGGATGGTGTCGATGGCGATCGCCGTTTTGCCCGTCTGGCGATCGCCGATAATCAACTCTCGCTGGCCCCGCCCAATGGGGATCAGGGCATCCACGACCTTCAGCCCGGTTTGCAGAGGCACGGTGACCGGGGCGCGATCGAGAATGGCCGGAGCTTCTCGCTCCACCGGGCGGCGTTCGGCAATATCCAGCGCGCCGCGACCATCTAGGGGTTGCCCCATGACCGTGATCACCCGCCCCAGCAGCGCCTCGCCCACGGGCACATCCATCACCCGCTCGGTGCGGTAGACCTCATCGCCCGCTTGCAGGTACTGACTGTCGCCCAGCAAAATTACGCCGACCTCATCGGGGTCGAGGTTAAAGGCAATGCCCAGCAATGGCTCCCCACCTGAGCCTACCCCCGCCCGAGGAAAGCACACCAGCTCATCGGCCCGCACGCCGGGCAACCCCGTGATCCGCGCGATGCCGGGACGCACCGACTGCACCAGACCCGTCTCCCGCAGCACCAGGGGGGCGGCATAGTCGGCTAAAACCTGTTCTATGGTGGCGCAAGCCTCAGTGCAGGCAGCCTGCACCTGCTGAGAGATGGGGGTCATGGTGGGTCGTTTCTTCGTGGGTGAGGGCGGTGGAGAGGCGTTGGTCTAGGGTGTGCAGGTAGGTGTCTAGGCTCCAGACAATTTCCTGTCCGGCGAGTTTGAGGTCGATGCCGCAGAGCAGGCTGGGGGTGGTGGCAAAGTCGATGGGCTGGGCGATCGCAAACTGGGCGTGCAGGGTGTCAATGAGCTGCTGGCGCAGGTCAGGCGGCAGCTCAAAACTGCTGCGAATCAGGATCGACTGGTCGCCTTGGGTCAGGGCTTGGGCGATCGCTTGGTGTTGAGCCGGGTCGAGGTGGTGCAGGCGATCGCAAAACACGCCCACCATCTGCCGCTCTAGATCGGCATTGGCCAGATCGCCCAGGGCCTGACGGGCGATCGCCGTGGTCTGGTGAATCACCTGCTGCCGCAGGGT
This sequence comes from Pseudanabaena sp. PCC 9330, assembly GCF_055795045.1. Taxonomy (NCBI): domain Bacteria; kingdom Bacillati; phylum Cyanobacteriota; class Cyanophyceae; order Pseudanabaenales; family Pseudanabaenaceae; genus Pseudanabaena; species Pseudanabaena sp. PCC 9330. The sequence continues at coordinate 41,017 of NZ_JAYFES010000112.1, forward strand.
GCGCAAAAACGCCGCTTGCTCCTGGTGCAGATCAGCTTGCCAAGCGGCGCGCTGGGCGTTCATCTCTTGGCGCACCTGGGTTAATTGGTGTTGGCGTTCTCGGTCGGCGGCGGCATGGGCCTCGGTCAGCAACTGGGCCCGCTGGTGCTGGAGGTCTTGCTGCTGCTGCTGGTAGGTCACAAGCGCCTGCTGGGCCTCGGCCTGAAGGCGCTCGGCCTCTTGCCAGCGCTCTTCAATCAGCGCCTGGCGTTTATGCATCACCTTGAGAATGGGTTTGTAGAGAACCCACCGCAACAGTGCCACCAAAATCAAAAAGTTGAGAATCTGGGCGAAGACGGTGAACCAGTTAATTAGCACCTTAGTTCCCCAAAAAGTGATTCCAAAACGGATTGACAAACAGCAAAATCATCGACACAACCAGGCAGTAAATGGCGGTCGATTCGACCATGGCTAGACCCACAAATAGGGTGCGGGTAATGGTGTTCGTTTTGTCGGGCTGCTGGGCGATCGCCCCCAAGGCCCGCGCCACCGCCATGCCCTCGCCTAGGGCCGGGCCAATGGAGCCAATGGCAATGGTCAAACCTGCCGTTACCATCGCTACGGCACCGATTAATGCTAAATCGCTCATGGGTTGTTCTCCTGGGTAGAAAGAGGTTGAGGGCACTGTTGTGCGCTGGTGGCCGAGGCAATATATACCAGCGCTAAAACCGCAAAGACGTAGGCCTGAATAATGCCAAATACCAGACCCAAAACCTGCATGACTATGGGCACAAACAGCGGCACCAGCGACAGCAAAATGGCCGCCAATAAATTGCCGCTCATGATATTTCCAAACAGCCGCACTGCCAGGGCCAGGGTGCGCGAAAATTCGCCAATAATCTGAAAGGGCAGCATGATCGGATTGGGTTCTAGGTAGCTCTTGAGGTAGCGCCCTAAGCCTTGTTGACGAATGCCATAGATGGGCACCGCCACAAACACGCAGAGCGCTAGGGCTGTGGTTGTCGATAGGGAGCCGGTTGGAGCCTGGTAACCCGGCACCACCGCCAGCAAATTAGCGGTGACGATGAACAAAAACAGCGTTCCCACAAAGGACAAATAGGGTTCTGGGTCTTGCTGGGTAATGTCTTTGATTTGCTGGTAGATGCCGTCTACCAAGAGTTCTAAAACATTTTGCCAGCTCGGCAAGGGGGGAGCCATTAAGAGGTGTCGCGTTACCCAGGCCGAAACCCCGACCAGCAAGGCCATGGTGAGCCAGGTAAAGACCAGGGTGGCGTTGATCACCACAGGCGATCGAGCAAAGTAAATGATGTTGTCAGGGCTGATCTCCATCTCAATCCTCCAGAGCCAAAAGGTCGGCTAGGGAGGTTTGCGGTTTCCAGCGGGCTATGAGCAAAGTGCGGGCGACTAAAAAACCGGCCAGGGCAATCAGCAACCGTTCCCAATGGCCACCTACGATTAAATAAAACCCCAGCAGCGCCACACTTAACCGCGCCAACCCACTGCTAACCATGAGCAATACCGGGTGGGGACTGCTCACCAATCGCTGCACAGTAAACCACAAAAAGCTGAAGTAAAAGAGCCCTAACGTAAAGCCAATAGGAAATGCGAAGAGATCAGGAAGTAAGGTGTTAACAAAAAGATTCATATTGATGCTCCTTAAACGTTTGATTTAAAGTAGACAACCTTATCTTTCTTGCTCCTGCTGAATCCAGTGCCATGCACTCCAGCAGCCCAGCACTAGGCCGATAAACAGCAGCATCAGCGTCCAGGAGTAGGGGCTGGGCCAGCGGTGGTCGATCCAGCGACCCAGGGCAATGCCCAGCAAGGTCGGCACCATCACCGACCAACCCACCATGCCAAACAGGCCGAGGCCCGACCAAATGCTGCGATCGCCCTCCCGCCGCGCCTGCGCTTTACGCTGCGACTTTGCCTTCACCTGCTGCTCAAAGGCGGTGGGGTCTCGCTCAGAATTTTCCTGGCCTGACGGATTCGAGGGCTTCATGGGCTGCCTCCCAGGTCGATCAACTCGCGGATGAAACTGGTTTCTAGATGGGCCAGGGTATGGCGGGCCTGTTGTTCGCGCTCATCGAGGTGGCGAAACTGCTGCTGCACTGCCTGTTGTAGGGCTTCCAGATGGTCACCCCGCACGGCATTACGCACCGACACCCGTACCGAGACTCCCTGCTTGACCAAAATGCCGTCATCGATCGCCAGCAGCACCTCTTCCCCACCCTCTAGCTCAAAGGCGAGAATGCCAGGCACCAGGGCGGCAACCAGATCGACATGCTGGGGCAGCAGACAAAAGCCACCGTCTTGCCCCTCGGCGGTGATTTTGGCGACCGCTTGATCGATCAGGATTTCGGTGGGTTGCATGACTTGTAGGTGCATCACGGTTTCGCCTCCCCAATGTCGCCAATCATATAGAGAGCCGTTTCGGGGTAGTCGGCAAAGTCGTCGTTGAGAATGCGATCGCACCCCGCCAGCGCGGCCTCTAACCGCACCAGCCGTCCCGGCTTGCTGGTAAATTGCTCGGTGGAAAAGAAGGGCTGGGTGAGGAACCGCTCTAGGCGGCGGGCGCGGTAGACAATCTGGCGATCGCTCGCCGCCAGCTCCGCCATCCCCAGCATGGCGATCATGTCTTTGAGTTTGTCGTAGGTGGCCAGGGTTTGACGCACAGCCAAGGCGGTGGCGTAGTGGCGCTGGCCGGCGATCGCAGGCATCAGCATCTTGGAACTCGACCGCAGGGGGTCAACCGCTGGGTAAAAGCCCTCGCTAGCCCGCTTGCGCGACAGCACAATCGAGGCCGACAGATGGCCAAAGGTATGCACCGCCGCCGGGTCGGTAAAGTCGTCGGCGGGCACATATACCGCCTGCACCGAGGTAATGGCTCCGGTGGTGGTGCTGCTAATGCGCTCTTCTAGGGCGGCCAGCTCCGTGGCTAAGGTCGGCTGATAGCCAACCCGCGAGGGCAGTTCCCCCATCAAACCCGACACTTCCTGCCCCGCCTGAATAAATCGAAAAATATTGTCGATCAGCAGCAGCACATCTTGGTGAGCGTCATCGCGAAAATATTCCGCCATGGTCAGGGCCGCATGGCCGACACGAAACCGGGCACCGGGCGGCTCGTTCATTTGCCCAAACACCATCACCGTTTGGTCGAGCACCCCGGCGGCCTGCATCTCGTGGTAGAGTTCTTCCGCCTCGCGGCTGCGCTCGCCAATGCCGCAAAACAGGCTAATGCCCTGGTGCTGACTCACCATATTGTGAATCATTTCGGTGATCAGCACCGTTTTGCCTACCCCTGCCCCGCCAAACAGACCCGTTTTGCCGCCGCGCTCGATGGGAGCCAGCACGTCAATCACTTTGATGCCCGTCTCCAAAATTTCTGACTGGGTAGACTGCTGCATCAGCGGAACCGCCGCCTGGTGGATCGATCGCCACGCCACCTCCTCCAGGGGCTCGCGCTTGTCGATGGGGGTGCCAAACACATTGAACATGCGGCCCAGCAAGGGTTTTCCGACCGGTACCTGAAGGGGATGGCCTAAATCAACCACGGGCGCACCCCGCGCCAACCCCGACGTGGGGGTGAGGGCAATGCCGCGCACCACTTCTGCATTCAAATGGGCAATCACTTCAATTACGACGCTGCCATCATCCCCGGCATTCAGCCGATTCAGGTATCCGGGCAAGCGCTCAGGAAACTGCACATCCACCACACTGCCCCGCACCGACACCACGGAACCGCTATTGCTGGGTGGCTCGACTGGGTTCGACATGGGGGTACTCCTTCTGCTTACCTCTACCTCAGCGGTGGTTCATGGCGGCCCCGAAGCCAGAGCCGTTGCCGGTTGTGCCGCGCCTGAGCCCATTGATATCGCAGACGCGCTCGGGCATTGACTCAGACTATCCACGCAACATTCCGCTGTCAGGTAGGCCACCAAGTCCAGCATCAACGCCGTGTTGGCCCGATAGCGCTGAAATCGCCCCTCCTGTTCTACGGTCAATAGTCCAGCCTGGGTCAGCGCCTTGAGGTGAAAGGAGAGATTGCTGGGCGGCACGTTGAGGGCGATCGCAATATCCCCCGCTACCATGCCCTGCGACCCCTTCCTCACCAGCAGCCGAAAGGCATCGAGCCGCACGCCGGAGGAGAGTGATTCAAAAATGGTGGTGGCTGCATCTCTTTCCATGGTTCAACCATACCGCTCTGTTCAATAGTTCAATAACTATTGAAATATTTTGTGATAAGCATATGTACTCAAGCATGATCGTCGGACTCTAGGCGGCAGAAAAACTGGTCATCCCCTCGTTCTACTTGCAGAGTGGCCTGATCGACGTCGAAATGATGATGTAGCTCATCATAGGAATGGGCTAAAAAGTCGTTCCCTGGCAATTCCTTGATTGGGTACAAGGCCAAGGGTTTTTGCAACTTTTGCGTCCTTTTTGCAACTTCGTCGTCTACCTGGGTGAACATCAACACAGGAGGACTGTGATGAACCCGACAACGCCCCTACCGCGCACTGACCTTGCCTCGAAAAAGAGGACATTCCCGAAGAGTCGATAACGAAGGAGAATGTTCAGATGACCCAAAAACCGCGAAGGATATTTACAGACGAGC
>NZ_JAYFES010000113.1:0-88732 GCF_055795045.1 Pseudanabaena sp. PCC 9330
GGCAAAACTGCTCCCACAGGGAGGCAGTTTGTTGTCTTTGAAGCGTTGTGGTCATGATAAGGATAAGTGCAGTTAGGTTTGCTTAAGGCTTGCCTGAGATGGCAAGCGGGGTATGTATGTCACTACATTAACGAAAATGTTGCAGATTGTAAACTGCCTGAGGTAGATAACCCCCAAGCATGGGTCGGGAATTGCCCCTCAGATAGTGTGTTTAATTTGGTATGGCGCTTTTGCGTTGGCCTAGATGCTTGTCCCAGGCCCGTTTAGCCCGGTTGACTTGGCAGGGAGCAGGGATAGATTCGAATAACTCTAGGGCGTTACAAAAGTGGGCTTGGGCTGCACTCAGGTCTAGGGGCAGGCGGGCGAGGGCGCACTGGAGGTGGGCGGTGGCCAGGTCACCATGGGCACCAACATCATCGAGCAGGGCGATCGCACTCCGACAATCCTCCACGGCCCCTTCCAGATTCCCTCGCTGACTCTTTAAACGTCCCATCCCCACTAGGGCATTGGCCTTAATTTGCAGGTAGTGACCCGCCTCCGCCGCCTGAATAGCTTCTTTGAAAAGGGATTCCGCCGTATCAAGATCTTTGAGATTCAGATAGGTATGGCCCAAAAGCTGGACAAAGAAGGCGTGGCGGCCGCTCTGGCCCCGACCTCTCACTTGCTCAATCACAGAGTTAGCCAGAGTTTTTGCCAAGGCCTGTTGGCCTTGATATGACCTGACCAGGGCAAGGCAGGTGGTGGCTTTGTTAGCCCAGGGCTGGTGGCGGGTGCCGGTGACGGTGGCAATCACCTGGCTAAACCAAGTGGCGGCGGCCTCTAGATTCCATAAATCGAGGTGATAGAGGCCGAGGCTGAGCTGGGAGTCGACCACCAACATGGTGAGGTAGTACCAGCGGTGGGTGGCGGGGTCGGGATTTTCGGCACGCAGGCAGGTTTGGGCGATCGCCATGGCGTTTTGCTGACGGGCGATCGCATCCCCCAGGCGCCCCTGAATCCAATAGAGATCGCCCAGAATGTTGGCCAGCTCGCTGGCGTCGGCATGCTCGACAGAAATGTGGTCGAGGGTGGCGGTAATGGCGTCGGTGACCGGCTGCACCAGGCCCATGCGGTAGAGGGTGCTGCCCAGGGGCAAAAACTGCTGCCACTGGTTGTCGCGGCTATGGAGAATCACCCGCGCTGCCGCGCTGTAGTCACCGATGGCGATGTAGTGATAGTAGGCTTCGAAGGCCTGAAGGGCGTCGTCGAGGGTACAAAGACGCTGAATGCGATCGCTCCAGCAGCGGGCGGCGGCGCGGTGAGCCAACTCCCACTCGGGGGAATTCTCGGCAGTGATCTGAGCCAGCGCTCCAGCCCGCACTACTGGATGCAGCCCATAGCGGCCTTGGCGGCACTCTAGCAGCGATCGATTGCGCAGAGAGGTGACTACGGCCTGGTGACGCTGGGGGGGAATATCGGCCATAAGACACTGCACCAACTCCCAGGGGATAGTGGGCACATCCTGATAGCGGTAGACCCCCAGGCGGCAAAAGAGGCGATGGGCCTCGAGGTCGAGGGCGCGCAGGCGACAGATCTGGCTCTCAACCAGGTTTTTGAGATCCACGGGGCCGAGCAAGTCTTGGCTGTGGGTCTGCCAGTAGAGCACGAGGCTGCTGTCAAAGTCGGCCTCGACAACTCCAGCGAGAATTTCCATCGCCTTGGCGTTGCCGCCGTAGGCGCTATGCATAGCGGTCAGCACATCCCGATTTTCAGGAATGCCTCGGTAGGCAAAGTAGGTGACCCAGGCAGCAAGGCCCAACCCCGGCAGCCGGTAGTGGGCAATGGGGATGCCGGGTTCGCAGAGGCGATCGCGGCTGGTCATCAGGGTCAGCGTTTGCCCCCGATGATCTGCCAGCACCCGCAGCAATTCGCCATAGCGGCGGTGAGCGGCAATAAACTGGCCCTGGGCATCCAGAGCTGGTTCCAGATTGTCGATTAATATGGCGACGTTTTGCTGGCGCAGCTGGCGACGCAGGCGATCGAGCGTGACGCCAAACTCACGCCCCGGCTCGACGCCAAAGTCTTGGCGCAGCCATTCTTCCACCACCCATTCGACGGGGGTAATGTCGGCGGGGTCTTTGGCCATCAGCAATTCGAGGGTGAGATCGACCGGCTGCTGCGTCAAAAAATGCTGGGCCAGGGTGGTTTTGCCGAGGCCGCCCTCGCCCTGGATCAGGATGGTGCGATCGCCCTGGGCAACCAGGGCATTGAGGTGGGCGATCGCCGCCTGACGACCGACAAAGTTGGGATTGATTAGGGTTAAAGCAGCCTTCTCTACAGGCAAAGCTTCGCGCTCACCTGCGGCATCCGTAAACCCGAGGGCAGCACTGGCTCCTGACACATCGATGCCCATCTGGAGCAGCGATCGCTTCAGGGCCGACTTCAGAGTAGATTTGGTCACCTTCTCGCCGGTCACCTTCGACAGCAGCCGCCACATTTGGTAAGCCACATCTTTTATATGGCCCTCGGTATATCCGGCGGTGTTGGCAATATCGAGATACTTTTGGCCGTGCCACACCTGGCGCAGAATAGTGCGCTGCAAATCGTTCAGATGCCGTCCGGTGACGGTAAAGACAAGCCGGTCTGCCAGATCTACTGCATCTGAAGCCATACGCTGTGTGGTGCTCCTACGGCCACAACCTTAGCCGAGATTAAAAGTCTCTACATCCCTAGGGTTGCGGATTCCGACTTTTTCCGCCCCTAGCAATTTAGGCATTGAGGAGTAGGGCCGACTGTTGCCGACTGACCCCAGGCGATCGCAGCGCTAGGGTGAACCTACATAAGTCTAAAGCGTTCATGCGGTGTTAACGATGACTACGGCCATAGTGCTTGCAGCCTCTATACCGGGCAATGAAGATTTGGCAGGAGCTTGGTCGCCCAAGATCGGGTTTGAGCAGGCGCGGCAGAGGGTTAAAGCGCTAACCCAGCGGTATGTGACGGTGGAGTGTTTAGGCGATCGCCTGGCTGACCTGCCCCACCAGTTCCACCAGCCCCAGCCCCGTCGTTGGAGCACCGTAGACTGGGGTGCGATCGCCCCCGACCAGCTCAGCGGCATTTCCCTCGACACCTTCTGTGCCATTCTGCTGGGCACCATCAACACCGAAGCCCCCATTCGCGGCTACACACAGGCCAGCCGTCAATACCTAGGGCATTTTCACTCTCAAATGGCCCAGTTCGTCGGGGGCACCGTGGATAGCGCTGGGCAGCTGATCACCCTAGGCCTGTGGGAACGAGAGGAAAAACGCCACACACCAGCGCTGATCACGCTGTACAAAAAGCTAACGGGGAAGCCTCCAAATTTTATGCCTCACCGCGCTCGCCCCTACACTCCCAGCGGCAACCCCCGCGCCGACCTCTACCGCCATGGGCTGCACCGCATCGCCACCGAATACAGCGCCGCCTGCCTCTACCTGTGGATGATGGCTTACACCACCGGGCCGCTCCAAGCGGTTTTGGGGGAGTTGCTGGTTGACGAAATTAACCACATGACTAAGTTCTGGGGCTTTGGTCGCTGGGCCTACCCCGAAACTAACCTGGGGATGATTGGCCGCACCCTCGCCCAGGAGATGGCGCAAAAGTGGCGACAGCCAAATCTTCAGGGCAGCCTGATTCACACCCTGCGCCGCATGACGGCAGAACTAGCCTGGGAGCAGTGGAGCCTTAGCCAGCGACTCACCTTGCTCTACACCTTTGACCAGGTGATGCGAGTGCTGTGGCGGTGGGATCGCTCCCTAACGCCTGCCTATTTAACCGCATTATTCGGTTCCGCCCCCAAGCCATGCTGCCTGCCGCCCAATCATCGAGCCGCCATGCACGCCCCACTTTTAAGGAACATAAATCTATGAGTCAACCCATCAAGACTTCAACCCTGCCAGCAGACCTGCACCCTGAAGCGCTACCTGCCCACGTAGCGGTGATTATGGATGGCAACGGTCGCTGGGCCACCCAGCGGGGTATGCCGCGAGTAGCAGGTCATCGCCAGGGGGCCAAAACCGTGAAGAACCTGCTGCGCTGCTGCAAAGACTGGGGCATTGGAGCGCTGACGGTCTACGCCTTTTCGACCGAGAACTGGCGGCGACCGATGGAGGAGGTGAGCTTTTTAATGCGGTTGTTTGACCGGCTGCTACGCCGTGAACTAGCGGAGATGCAGCGCGAAGGCGTACGTATTCAATTTTTAGGCGATCTGTCGCCGCTGCCAGAGCGGCTGCGATCGCTGATGGCAGAAGCGATGACCCTAACCTGCCATAACCAGCAGGTGCAGTTTAATGTGGCGGTTAACTACGGCGGTCGGCAGGAGCTGGTCAACGCCGCCCGCACCCTTGCTCAGCAGGTGATCAGCGGCGCACTATCCCTCGATGCGATCGATGAAACCACCCTGGAGAGTGCCTTGCTGACCCAGGGGCTGCCCGATCCTGATCTGCTGATTCGCACCAGCGGAGAACAGCGGCTGAGCAACTTTTTGCCCTGGCAGTTGGCTTATACCGAGCTGTACTTTACCGATCTGCTGTGGCCCGAGTTTGATGGGGCCGCGTTTTACCAAGCGCTGCGGTGGTATCAAGGCCGACAGCGACGCTTTGGGGGCGTGGCGACCGCCTCCCAGACAATACCTTTACTCAATGGGAGCCTCTAGGGTTTTGACGGTCTTGGGCAACAAACATGACAGCCCCAGGCATACCAAGCACAGCGCCAAAACCGCCAGCAGGGTGATCTGCATGGCCTCTACGGCGGCAGTTTGCAAAATTCCTTTGAGGGCGGGCTGAACTGAGTCGGGCAGCTGGGCAAAGATACTGGGGCGATCGCTGCGGCGCAGCGTTTGAATCGCTACCTGGAGCGATCGAATTGACTGGTGTCTCACCTCAGGATCAATGGCCTGCCCTAGCTCAGCAACAATGCCATCCACAATTTTGTAGGAGGCCACACTGATTAACGCCGTGCCCAACAGCCCCCGCCCTAGAGAGGCCCCCAGGTTTTGGAAAGGACGGTACACTCCGCGAGCCTCGACTTTTTCAGTCTTGAGGGTATCAGCAAAGGTAAGGGAGGTGATGTAGGTGGCAAACATGCCGCTGCCCGCTCCCATCACCACTAGGGCTGGCAGCAAGCCCAGAGCTGTAACCGGTGGAGCGATGGTCACCACCAGCAGGGCGATGCCCAGACTTTTGACCACCAGCCCCGTCTGCAACAGGTAGCGGGGCGGAAACTGGGGTCGCCGCTTCACCAGCACCAGCAGCACCGCCAGCTGAGCAATGGTGAAGGGCATCACCGCGATGGAGGTTTGGATCGGGTTGAGACCCATCACCGCTGGAATAAACTGAAACAGGTTGAACTGCACCCCCACCGTGGTCATGGTGTTAAGGGTGCCAATGGCCAAACCAAGGGTGTAGATACGACGGCTAAACACCCCCAGGCGCAGCAGGGAAGGCTGGCCCAGGCGCGATCGCTGCCGTTCCCAAAAGATTAAAATGCCCAGACAAATTAACCCTGACGCCATCAGCACCGGAGCGATGGAAATGCCAAAGGGAGCCAGCACCCCCTCTAGCCGCTGGGGGTCGCCCTGGGCCTGCCACCAGCCCAGATCGGAGGCCAGGCTCAGCCCCACCAGCGTCAGCCCAAACCCCGCCACCGACAGCAGCCCGCCGACCCAATCAGCCGCAGCAGCCCGGGTCGGAGCTGATACCACAATTGATCGCACCAGCAGCCAGATAATCGGTAGCAGGCCGAGTTCAAGGGCAAAAGCCCACCGCCAGCTAAAGTCAAACGCCATCACCCCGCCAGTAATCGAGCCCACTAGAGCACCGATCACACCGGCGATCGTCAGAGCCACCAGGCCATACTTTTGCATCACCTCATCGGTGTAGAGCGCATCCATCAACGCCACCGGAGTGCTGACCAATACCGCCCCCGCCACGCCAATCAGCCCCGCCAGCCCCAGGGTAAAAATGCCAATATCTGGGCTGAAAATGATCAGCCCCAGGCCCAAGGCAAAGAGGGCCATCGCCGCCGCCAGTACCGGGCGACGGCCCAGCCGTCGGCTCAGATTCTCGGCGGTGGGGGCAAAGGATGCCGTCACCAGCGACATCATCACCAAGGCCGACTGCACAAACCCCACGCTGGAATTAAACTCCACCACTAAGGGCGGCATGATCGGCTGCACCACACCAATGGTGTAAGACAGCATGAAGAAGATCAGGCACAGTCCTAGGGGCTGCCCCCAAGCATCCCCTAGGACCCGTTGATTAGCCATAGCAGAGAGCAGGAGCTGAGCGTATGCCCCCGAATAATGAGTCCTAGCAGATTCAGGATACAGGAGGCAGAAGCCAGGTGAGCTGCGATCGCTCCCCTGGCCCTTGGAAACGGCTACTTCGGAACGCTAGCAGCGGCCCCGGCCCCCTCCATCTGGTTGAGGTCAAAGATAAAGGGCACGTTGCCCCCCTGGCCCATCACCAGCACGCGGGGCACCTGGGCACCGCCGTCTTTCCAGGCTTCGATCGCCTCTTTTTGCAGCACCAGTTGCCCCCCTTGGGCCTTGAGGGTTTCAGCAATCAGCCGCTGGGCTTCGGCCCGCCCCTTGGCCCGGTTGATCTCGGCCTGAGCCTCCTGCTCGGCCTCCTGGGCGATGTAGACCGCCCGGCGGGCGCGCTGCTCGGCAATCTGCTTGTCTTCGACCGCCTTGGCAAACTCGGCGGAAAAGGTCAAATCCACCACGCTGGTGTCGAGCACAACAATGCCGTACTTGTCTAAGCGCATGGTAAGGGCATCGTCAAAGTCTTGCTTCAGCTCAGAACGCTGGGTGATCGCCTCTTCTACGGTGCGACGGGCAGCGGCAATCTTAAACGACTCCTGGGTCTGGGGAGCCACAATCTTAGACACGATATTTTCGAGCGTGCCCTGGGTGCGGCGAATAGTTACCACCTCGGTGGGGTCGAGGCGAAAGTTAATGGCAAAACGGCCCGACAGATCTTGCAGGTCTTTGGTGGAGCTTTGGGCTGGCACCTCAAACTTCTGCACCGTCACATCGTAGACATCTACGGTAGACACCAGGGGCGGCTTGAGGTGAATGCCCTCTAGCAAAACCCCATCTTGAGACTTACCGAGAATGCTAAGCACCCCGGCCTGACCAGGATTAATGATGACAAAACTGCTGGTCACCAGGGCCAGGGCCACAATGGCCAAAAAACTGAGCACTACCGGTGGCCAGTTGAGGGTCGAAGATTTCAACGGAAGTTCCTTGTCACACTGCCCTTCTAAGGTATCGGCTATTGGGCTGAGCCGGGGTGTTCTTCAGCAAGGCTTCGGATTGGCTATTCTGGCAGACCGACCACCTGCCCCGAACCCGTGACCACCTCGCCGACCAAGTAAGCCTTCACTTCATGCTGCGTCAACCACTGCAAGGCGGCGTCAACTTCGGCGGGGGGCACTATCAGGGCATAGCCTAAGCCCATGTTAAACGTGTGGTACAGATCTCGCTCGGGTACCTGGCCCGTCTCGGCCAGCCAGCCAAACACCGGGGGCATGGGCCAGCTATTTTTCTCTATATATATACTTTGATCTGGCCCCAGGCAGCGAGGCAAATTTTCGGGCAGGCCGCCCCCGGTGATATGGGCCATACCGTGGAGGGGTACCCCTTCACGGCGGGCCTTGAGCACCGGATCAACATAGATCTGGGTGGGGGTGAGCAGCACCTCGCCCAGGGGGCGATCGCCCAAACTGGGCACAACCTCATCCCAGCGGTAGCCGCTGCCGCCATCGGGACGCTGGCCCTCGGCCACCACCTTGCGCACCAGGCTAAAGCCGTTGCTGTGGAGGCCGCTGCTGGCCAGACCGATGACGCGATCGCCCACCTGTACCCGGCTGCCGTCCAAAATCTGCGATTTCTCGACTACGCCGACGCAAAAGCCCGCCAGATCATACTCGCCAGGGCCATAGAACCCAGGCATTTCAGCAGTTTCGCCTCCGAGTAGGGCACAGCCCGCCTGACGACAACCCGCCGCGATGCCCTCCACCACCTCAGCTAGGGCAGCGGGTTCCAACTTGCCAGTAGCCAAATAGTCGAGAAAAAACAGCGGCTCAGCCCCGCTAGTGAGAATGTCGTTGACACACATGGCCACCAGGTCAATGCCAACGGTGCTGTGGCGCTGGGTTACCTGGGCAATTTTGAGCTTGGTGCCCACTCCGTCGGTGCCCGACACCAGCACCGGCTGTTGGTAGCCAGCGGGTAGCTCACAGAGACCGCTAAACCCGCCGAGCATGCCCAGCACCTCCGGGCGGCGAGTGCTGTCTACGAGAGTGCGAATGCGCTGCACAAAATCCCGTCCAGCTTCTACATCGACGCCAGCATCCCGATAGTCCATGGGGTTTCCTCCTGTTTGGGCCAGTTGCTCACCGCTAAATATGGGTGTCGCCAGCATCAATCACTGCATCACTACACAACGATTGACACATGAATGACTAAGCAATGGCCAGATCAATACGATTGTCTATTAATGTCGGGCAATGTTGGGATCTAGTCGCGACCAGATCCTAGGCAGATACCCCAGGGTAAGAGCAGCCCCATCCCAACTCAGCAGGGGAGCACTACCCGTAGGAAAACTTCGGATCCCTTGGCGAGCTTGGTAGAGCACTGAGCATGCCAGGGAATGTCAAGACCAAGAGCAAACAAACATGAAGTTTTGGATCCAAAATTTAGCTGAGATGATTGGGGACATAGCGTCAGCAGGGAACCACAGGCTCGGGTTGGCTTCTTGTCGGCGATCGCCATTTAGCGATCGCCGACAAGAAGCCATGTGATGAGGAATACATTGCCCCCCTTGAAATCTTCACCTTTTGGTGACACAACGGTGTCCAAATCGATTGTCTTTTCATAACTCAATCAGCCCAACCTATAACAAATACAAAAGTTAGCCCTTGTTCTGTCGGGGCCAGCAAGTCCAGCGTCAGAGCTGACTTGGGCCGCTTCTGGGTGAGCTACTACCGTTTTATTTTTCGTTCAAGGGTTAATGCCTAGGTAATCTCCCCGGATTCGTTACCCCATGTGAACGTGCTAAGTTACGTGTCGACCAAATTTAACGGTCAACCAAATTACCTATCGAGTCAAAACCGAAGACCAATTTGTAATGGGTACGGGATTTAAGGCTGCCCTGTTCAGCCTGTTCTAGCTCCTAGGGCCAGAATCTATCTCCTGCTCTTTCTGTTGATTTCTTTTGGTGTACATGAAACATTCCCTACTGGGCGGACTGACGGTTGCCGTCACTATGTCTGCCATTGGAGCACCTCTCCCAAGTCAAGCTCAAACTGCCAGCGAGAAAACGCTCTCCCTGGAAGCAGAAGCTGAGCAGCACGCCGATCCTCACGTTTTGCCCACCCTAGAGCCTGACACAGGCCTGCTGATTGACTCCGTCTCTCCATCTGCTGAGCCCAATCAACTCGAATCAGCGCTCTCACCTCACATCGCTGAGGAAACTCCAGAAATTCTCGATACTGCGGCAGTTCATCCCCATGCCCTTGATGCTCGGCAAGCCGCCACAGTGTACATTCGCTCAATTCCAGTAATCACCCTGGTGGGTGATTCGCTCGAAACCTTGAGCGCTAGCAGCAGTCCTGCTGCACTTGCTCCGACCTATGAGATTCCGCTTCAGCGGGCCAATGAGATTTTGGCTAGGCTTCAGGACTTAGCCGCTGACGGCGAGGCTACCGATATTGAGGCCCGCTGGGACAGCGACAACAAAACCTATGTGGTGGCCTGGGGCAGCGAGGCTCTTGTGACCCTCGACGATCGGACTATGCTGCCCGACACCACCGCCAACCCTGCTGAGGATGCATTGCAGATCGCCAATCGACTGCGTCGTCTGCTGGGGGATGCTCCACCTCTGGCCCGCGTTGAAGGGCTACCGGCTCCAGCCGCCCCGGCCAATCGTGTGGGCATTGTCACCTCTACCCTAAGTGGAATGGCATCGTGGTATGGCCCTGGCTTTCACGGGCGGCGCAGCGCCAGCGGCGAGGTGTTTAACCAAAACGCGCTGACTGCGGCCCACCGCACCCTGCCCTTTGGCACCCAAGTGCGAGTCACCAATCTATCTTCGGGGCGGTCAGTTGTGGTGCGCATCAACGATCGCGGCCCCTTTGGCCATGGCCGGGTGATTGATTTGTCGGCAGCGGCGGCAGCCCAAATTGGCCTACAGGCCAGCGGCGTCGGTCGAGTACAGATTGAGGTGCTGTCAGCCCAGTAGCTCTCTGCCGCAACTCTGTCGGTAGCCTGCTGAGCCCGTTGCTTTGGCAGTAGTCCAGCTTCAACCCTTCCCATCGTCGAGACTGGGGAGGGTTTTTGGTGAGTTGGACTAGCGGCGGAGCGCTGGCAGAGGCAGGTCAAAACCATAGACAAACAAAGGGCCGAATCAATATACCCCTGACTCTAAATCTGGTAGGGTATTACCTTTGGCAGGGGTGGTCAGAAATTCAGCTGTCACATACACTCACGCATTCAACGGTAAGCCCATCAGAAGGTAGGACATTAGTGCGGGTACTCAAGACGGTTGAAGGCCTGGGACGTTACCTCCAGCAGGAGCGCCAGGGCTCAGTGGGCAGCGATCGCCCTGAGGTCGGCCTGGTGCCCACCATGGGCAACCTGCATCGGGGCCACCGAAGCCTGATTGAGCGGGCGCGCCGAGAGAATGCGCTGGTGGTGGTCAGCCTTTTTGTGAACCCGCTTCAGTTTGGACCCCAGGAAGATCTGGCCCGCTACCCCCACACCCCTGAGAAGGATCTGAGCCTGTGTGAAGATGCCGGGGTAGATGCAGTCTTTATGCCCACTGCCGCCGTGCTCTACGGCAGTGCCACCCCCCAAGCAGCCAACCTGACCCAGGTAATGCCCCCCAAGGCAATGATGGCGGTGCTCTGTGGCCCCCATCGGCCAGGGCACTTTGAGGGGGTGGCAACGGTGGTGACCAAATTGCTCAGCTTGGTGACCCCCGATCGCGCCTACTTTGGCTATAAAGACGCCCAGCAGTTGGCCATTCTCAAGCGCTTGGCTCGCGACCTCGGCCTGCCGGGTCAGATTATGGGCTGCCCCACGGTGCGAGAGCCCAGCGGTCTGGCCCTCAGCTCTCGCAATACCTACCTCAGCGAGACAGAGCAAACCCAGGCGGCGGCTCTCTACCGGGGGCTGACAGCAGCCCAAGAGGTCTTCAAGGCCGGGGAACGCCACAGCTCGGCTCTGGTCGCTGCTGTCCAGCGAGAGTTGGCCCAGGTGTCGGCTCTGCGCCCCCAGTACGTGGAGGTGGTGCACCCAGAAACCCTGGAGCCGCTCGAACGCATTGAGACCCTGGGCATGGTAGCGGTGGCGGCACACCTGGGCCAAACCCGGTTGATCGACAATCTACTGCTGCGCGATCGCCAGCCCATTGTCGCCATCGATGGCCCGGCTGGGGCAGGTAAATCGACGGTGGCCCGCCAGGTGGCCCAGCGGCTCAACCTGATCTATCTCGACAGCGGCGCGATGTACCGGGCGGTAACGTGGCTCGCTCTAGAGCGCGGGGTCAACCTTGAGGATGAGGTGGCGGTGGCCGAGCTGCTCCACGACTGCACCATTCACCTCACCGCCTCGGGCGATGACCCGGCCTTTGCCGCCTTCCCCAGCCGCGTCTGGATCAACGACACCGAGGTCACCCAGCTGATCCGCAGTCCTGAAGTCACCGGGCAGGTATCGCTGGTGTCGGCCCAGCCCACCGTGCGTCAGGTGCTCCTGCGCCAGCAGCAGCAGTATGGTGTTACCGGCGGCGTGGTGATGGAGGGTCGCGACATCGGGACCCAGGTGTTTCCCCAGGCGGAGCTGAAGATTTTTCTCACGGCTTCGGTGGCTGAGCGAGCCCGCCGCCGCCAGAACGACCTGGCCGCCCAGCAGCAGCCCTCGGTACCCCTGGCCGAGCTAGAGCAGGCGATCGCCGATCGCGATCGCCAAGACAGCAGCCGCCTTGTCTCACCCCTGCGCCAAGCCGACGACGCCATCGAGCTGATCTCCGACGGGCTGTCGATCGCTGAGGTAGTCGACAAGATCGTTGCTCTATATCGGCAGACGGTAATACCTAATTGACCGAAATCACTTGACCTAGCCGATCTAAAGCCCCCGACCGGGTTTACTTAATTTCTCTGACTGAGACACCTATGGTTATCACTGGCACCACCCAACTACTCGGCGTCATCGGCGACCCGGTGAGTCACTCCCTGTCACCAGTGATGCACAATGCCGCTCTGGCAGAGCTGGGAGTCGACTACCGGTACGTGGCCTTTCCGGTAGCGGCAGCGGGCTTAACAGATGCGATCGCAGGCTTTGCCGCGATCGGGGTGCAGGGGTTTAACATCACCATTCCCCACAAGCAGGCGATCGTGCCGCTGCTGGCCACAGTGAGCGCAGAGGCCCAGGCCGTAGGGGCGGTGAATACGGTGTGGCACACTGACCAGGGCTGGGTTGGCACCAATACCGATGTGGCGGGGTTTATCGCCCCGCTCAAGGCGGCGCAAGACTGGTCGGGGGCCACGGCCCTGGTGCTGGGCAACGGCGGCGCCGCTCGGGCGGTGGTAGCAGGCTGCGGACAGCTGGGCTTTGGGGCGGTGCAAGTGGTAGGGCGCAGTCGGGCGAAACTAGACGCCTTTCAGGCCATCTGGGCTGAGTCTCCCCTCCGGCCCCCGCTCTCGACCTATGGCTGGGAGGATCTGCCCCAGCTTTTGCCCACCGCCGACCTGATCGTGAATACGACCCCCCTGGGCATGGGCCGCACCGCCGACCAAACACCCCTAAGTGCGAACGAGTTAGCCCTGGCTCCCGCCTCGGCCCTGGTCTACGACCTGATCTACACTCCCCGCCCCACTCGCCTGCTGGAGCTGGCGACCCAGCGGGGCCTAGCCACCCAAGATGGTCTTGAAATGCTGGTGCAGCAAGGGGCCGCCGCCCTAGAAATTTGGCTTCAGCAACCCGCCCCCGTTGCCACCATGCGCCAGGCTCTGGTGGACTGGCTGGCCGGAGGCCAATCCTAGTGCCGCAAGGCAGAGTACCAGAAGGCAGAAGGCTAATACCAATCGTCCATGCCGCTAAAGCAGCACTCCCAACGATGAAAAGCCATGCTATTTTCAGGGCAAATCCAGCTCACAAAACCCCGATTCAAAGCCGATACCTGGTAGGGGCATTGCACTGCAATGCCCCTACGCATAAGGGTGTATGGACATAATTTGGGCTTAAACCCATCGGGCAAAATAATCGCTACTGTATTCAGCAGTACAATAGCCACTGGTTTGCTAACGGTTCTACACCCATGATCGAAGTTGAGCACCTGAGTAAAACCTACGGGTCGACCACGGCCATTCGAGACCTCACCTTTGAGGCCCAGCCTGGAGAAATTCTGGGTTTTTTGGGGCCAAACGGGGCGGGCAAAACCACCACCATGCGGATTTTGGCGGGGTATCTGCCAGCATCGCAGGGGACGGCTCGGGTGGCGGGCCACGATGTCCACAGTGAGTCGATGGCGGTGCGGCAGAGCATTGGCTATCTGCCAGAGTCGCCGCCCTTATACCCCGAGATGACCGTCCAGGACTTTTTGATTTTTGTGGCCAAGATCAAGGGCGTGCCTTCAGACCTACGGCAGCAGCGGGCCGACCTGGCGATGGATCACTGCGGTCTGCTCGACAAGCGCAAGGTGCTGATTCGCAAACTGTCGAAGGGCTACCGCCAGCGGGTGGGCATTGCCCAGGCGATCATCCATGACCCGCCGGTGATTATTCTCGACGAGCCCACGGTGGGGCTCGACCCGCGCCAGATTAACGAGGTGCGCCAGCTAATCAAAGGGCTGGCGGGCAGCCATACGATCATTCTCTCGACGCACATTTTGCCGGAGGTGAGTATGACCTGCGATCGCATTACCATCATCAACCGGGGCCAAGTAGTGGCCACCGACACCCCCGACAACCTCACCAGCCGCCTCTCCGGCGAAGCCGCCTACGAGCTAGAGATCAAAGGCGACGTAGACATTGCCCAGCGCCTGCTGAACGAGCTGGCTCCGGTGCGCCAGGTGACACTGCTGGGGCCAGAGCACCTGCCAGACTATCACCACCGGCTGCGGGTGAATACAGAAGGCGATCGCACCCTAGGAGCCGTCATTTCTACCGCCCTGGTCAACGCGGGCCTCGAACTCCACGAACTCCGTCGCCAGCAGGCCACCCTAGAGGATGTCTTTCTCAACCTCACCACCACCGAGCCATCGGCATTACCTGAGCCGGCGATCGCCGCAGAGGCACTAGACCAGGAAGAAACCTAGCCCCGCCCCGGAAGGAAACTGAACTCATCCTCAATCCGAAATCCTCACAGACCCACCCCTCACAGGCCCACCTCTAGCCCCTCTCAAGAGAGGAACTGAGCTCAATCTACAAATCCTCAATTTAGAATTTCTCAGGGCAGACGCGTGGGTCTGCCCCTACCCATTCGCCCCCATCCATCCACCCCCTACTCCCAATGACCCTGATCTTCAAAAACATCCTCGCCATCTACCAGCGCGAACTCCAGAGCTACTTTGCTTCGCCGCTGCCGTACATCATTGCTGCCGTGTTTTGGCTGCTGGGGGGCTTTTTTTTGGTGGCGATTTTGCTGGGGCCTCAGGGCATTTTGGCCCAGGCGGCGATGGCCGATCAAGCGGTGCAGATGGGTATGCCCCCAGCGCCGCCCTTTGATGTGGCCTACGAGTTTAACAAGGGTTATGTGGGTCTGCTGGGGTCGCTGTCACTGTTTGTGCTGCCGATGCTGTCTATGGGGCTCTACGCCGACGAGCGCAAGCAAGGCACTCTAGAGCTGTTGGCCACCTCACCCGTAACCAACTGGGCGGTGGCCCTGGGCAAGCTGCTGGCGGTGGTGAGCTTTTACCTAGCTATGGTTTTGCCGCTGATGGTTTGCCAGTCGGTGGCCCTGGGGGCGGCAACTCCGCCCACGGGCTCGGGGGTGTTTTTGCTCTCTCACCTGGGCCTGGTGCTGATGGCCGCCAGCATTTTGGCCCTGGGCATGTTTGTCTCGTCGCTGACCGAGAGCACGGTGCTGGCGGCGATCATGACCTTTGCACTGATTTTGCTGCTGTGGCTGGTCGATGCGATCGCCCAGGGGCTGCCTGGGGTGCTGGGGCAGGGGCTGGCCCACCTGTCGCTACTCAAGCATTTCACCGACTTTACCGAGGGCATCTTTGACACGGGCGGGCTGGTGCTGTTTCTCTCGTTTATTGTACTGGGCCTGTTTTTGACGGCTCAATCCATCGAAACCCTCCGGTTCCAGCGGTCTTAGGGTTTTCCAGTCCAGCTTATCCGCCGGTGGCTACACCCCTTCCCCAGCAAAGGGGCAGTCCCTCCAGACATCACATCAGCAGCAGTAGCGAACCATGACCATGAAATCCTTCGCGGTTTATCAAAAGTATCTGAAATACCTCGCCCTGCCAGGGCTGGCCCTACTGACCGCAGGTCTCCTGGTCGGCACCCTGGCCGGGTGGACGCTGCTGCCTGCCGGGTTGCTGCTGGGCGGCGTGGGCCTGCTGCTCGTGGGCCTGGTGCTGGGCAACTACGGCCAAGGTACATTTTGGGGCCAGCGCTCGACCGAGGCCGGTGCCAACGCCCTGGTGTCGACCCTGGCGGTGCTGGCGATCTTGGGCCTGGTCAATTTCTTGGCGGTGCGCTACGCCAGCCGGGTCGACCTGACCGAAAACCAGCTGTTTACCCTCGCACCCCAGTCGCAGCAGGTGGTGCAGGCTCTGGAGAACCCCACCCGCGTTGTGGTGTTCGACCCGTTGCCCAACCCCCAAGACCGGCAGCTGCTAGAGAGCTACCGCCAGGCCGGGCCGCAGTTTACCTTTGACTACGTAAACCCCTACAACGATCCGCGCCAGGCTCAAGCCTTTGGGGCTACTCAGACAGGCATGGTGTTTTTAGAGAGCGGGGACAGCCGCCGCTTTTTGCAGAATGTGGGGCCGGATGAGCGGCTGTCGGAGCGGACGGTAACCAATGCGATCGACCAGGTGGTGAGCGATCGCCCCCTCACCGTCTACTTCACCCAGGGCCACCAGGAGTTTGCCTTTGACGGCAGCGAAACCGGCTTTTTGCAGGCCGCCACCGCCCTGGAGGGCAAAAGCGCCGTCGTTCAGCCCCTGGATCTGTCCCAGGCTGGCTCGGTGCCTGAGGATGCCAGCGTAGTGATCGTTGCTGGCCCCGCCGCCGAGTTTTTTGAGGCCGAAGTCGCCGCCCTGCAAACCTACCTCGACGGCGGCGGCAGCCTGATGCTGCTGATCGACCCGCGCACTAGCCCTGGCCTAGATAGCCTGCTCGACCCCTGGGGGGTTAGCCTTGACGATCGCATCGTGCTCGACACCTCTGGGACTGGCCAACTGGTGGGCCTCGGCCCCGCCGCCCCGCTGGTCACCGACTACGGCGATCACCCGATCACCCGCGACTTTCGCAACGGGCGATCGTTCTTTCCCCTAGTCAGACCGGTGAATGTGGAAGAGGTGGCTGGGGTCACGGCTGTGCCATTGCTCCAGAGCAACCCCCAAAGCCGAGCCGAGGCTCTATCTACTGAAGGCGAGCTCCAGTTTGACGAAACTGCGCCACCCTCTGGCCCCTACACGCTGGGGGTCGCCCTCAGTCGCCCAGTAGCGGGGGCAACAGCAGCTGAGGATGAGCCAGCGCCCGAGTCGCGCTTAGTCGTAATCGGCAATGCCACCTTCGCCACCGATGGCCTGTTTGAGCAGCAGCTCAACGGCGATGTCTTTCTCAACGCGGTCAGTTGGCTGGGGCAGCAGACCGACGCCACCCTCTCCATTCGCCCCCGCGAAGTGACCAACCGCCGCATTGTCATGACTGTGCAGCAGCAGATCGGCCTGGGCGTATTTGCATTGCTGGTGCTGCCTTTGATTGGCTTTGGTCTGGCCTTTCTCATGTGGCTACGCCGCCGGTAGCTGGCGCTAGGGGGTCGGGTGTTCACCTGCATATCCTGAGGCTATGCCCTCCCCCCCACCTAGACAAATCGCGATAAGCTGTTAAAGGCCAACGTTGCTTACTTCTCCTCGACCCATGGCACTACGCAGTCTTTTTACAGCTCTTTTGGTAGCGGGTCTCTGGCTGCTGAGCGGCGTTGGGCTGGTAGCCCAGGCGCTCACCCCCATTGAGCTGAGCAATGTGGCCTACCACCCCTGCCCTGCTGAGTATGCCGAGGGTATGGTGGCGGCGGGCTCTATTCAAGCGGCCAAATGTTTTTTAATCACCGGCAAAGCCATTAACCACACCAACAAGCCCGTGCTAGATGTGGATATTTTTGGCCGCGTTTTTGATGCCAACGACAACCCGGTAATGCAAAACCGCAGCCGCCTA
The DNA here is from genome assembly GCF_055795045.1 of Pseudanabaena sp. PCC 9330. Classification (NCBI taxonomy): domain Bacteria; kingdom Bacillati; phylum Cyanobacteriota; class Cyanophyceae; order Pseudanabaenales; family Pseudanabaenaceae; genus Pseudanabaena; species Pseudanabaena sp. PCC 9330. The sequence goes on from NZ_JAYFES010000113.1 coordinate 17,416, forward strand.
GGAGGCATTCCAGAAGTGCTGCCCGGCGAGAGCGACTTCGAAATTCGCATTTCGGTGGCGGCCAACCAGCCAGAGCCGCTCAAGCTCAAGCAGTTTAAGGCCTCGGGCTTTGCCAATGCGATCGGGCGCTAAGACTGCCTCCCAGGGCTAGCTGCGAAACAGCCGCGTGTATAGCGCCTCGTGCTGCATGGTGGCCAGCGATGTACCCCAGCTGCTGAGGCAGAGGTCTTCTAACCCGTTGACAGCAAGGCAGCGATCGCCAGTTTGCTCCAATACTGGGTATAGCCCCAGCAGCATCTCTTGACCCACCGTCTGCCCCAGGGGCACCAGCTTGACGGCACTGGTGATCAGGTTGGCAGCCCAGCTGTGTAGATAGCCCAGCACTGCGGATTCCGGGTCGATCTTCCAGTGGGTCGCAACCAGGGCAAAGGCCACCGCAAAGTTGCAGGGGCTGCCCACAGCGTTAAACCAGGGTTTGAGATCGGGTTGCAGGTGGGTGGCCATGCGCACTAGCGATCGCCCCATATCCCAGCTTTGCTGGCGGGTCTCTTCACTGTCGCGCAAGGCCGAGAGCTGGTGGTTGAGCGCTGCGATCGCCTCGATCACCTCACCTGTGCCAGGTTGATCTAGGGAGATAGCCCGCCGCTGGACTAACCCAATGGCGGCGGTGTCGATAGCAACCATGCCATGGGCTAGCTCTTGCTCTAGCCAGGCCACCATAGCCTCAGGGGTGACAATCACCCGCTGCTCGACCAGGGTTTCTAGCCCTTCAGAATAGCTGTAGGCACCCACCGGCAGAGCGGGGCTGGTGAGCTGGAGTAGGCACAGCAGGGCTTGGGCGTTAGTTGTGGTCATGGCCGTGGCTGTAGGGATGGCCGCTAGACCGGTAGGCACCGGTTTCAGGCTCAAAGGGTAGGGTTGCCGGTGACAGGGTGAGGCCCCCAAGCTGGGCCAACATGCCCTCCAGTACGGGGTCTGGCTCTAGCTTAAGGCTCTCTGGAGCCAGCTCTAGGGCCACATGGCGATTGCCGAGGTGGTAGGTGGCCCGCAGCAGCTCAAAGCCAGATTGGGCGGTGACGACCACCACAGGTTCTGGCTTGGCGATCACGCGAATCCAATCGTCGGCATCGCTACCGAGTAGATCGCCGCCGCGCAGCACCGTACCCCTGGGCAGGTTTAGGTAGACCGGGGTGCCCTCGTCAGCGGTAAACCGATGGCGCGACTTGGCGCGATCGCCCGCCGTTAGCGACAGGGTCGCCACTACGGGGGCATCGGCATTGGGAGGCAGCAGACGAGTTACAGTCAGCAAAGCGCTCAGAGAGAAGACAGTCTATTTTTTCTACCACAACGAACGGCCATGCTGCTTAAAGTGACCCCAATCATCAACCTCGGCCATCATTGCTAGGGCTATACCAGCACCGCTTCAACGGGTCGCCGGAGCGACTTGGGCATCGCTGGCCCCCGACCAAAGCGCACCACCAGGTCAGGCCGAGCAGCCCCCAACCCCAGCGCCTGGGCAAAGGCGGGCCGCAGCGCCGCTGCTTCCACCGGCTGGTTAAAAAACGCACTACGAATGCCCAAGGCCGTCGCTTGTAGGGCAAAGCGCTCGTAGCAGCGGCCTACCTCCACCCAGTGGGCCTGGTCGCTGGGCTCAGACACAAACACCGCCACCCCTGCCGAACTCCGCAGCTGCCGGACACACTTCTCATTCTCTGGGTTGGGCCGCAGCACCAGCGGCAAGATCAGACGCCCCAGCCAGCGCGGCAGCGACGGATTCCCCGACGCCGCACTGTAGAGCCCATCGCCTTTGCGTTCTGCCTCCGCTTGGTTAAAGCGAATCCACGACATCAGCTCTTGCACAAAAGCAGGATTTTTGAGCTGAGCGGTGTTGCCCTGCACCACAAACTCCTCCACTATGGCCAACTCAGCCGGACTCGTCAGCATCACCACCCGCACCCCATCCCCCGTTCCCGCCGCCGCCAGCAGAGCTAACTCCCCTGGGGGCAGGGGCTGGCCGTCGTACTCCGTGCGGCTGCACTGGCGGTAGGGAATAGCCTCAAACAGCGGAGCGGCCTCTGGCTCACAGGGGGCAAAGGTTAGGTGTACCGTGCCTTCCCCAGTGGTATCAAAGCTTATCTGCCCGGCCAGTCCATGGCCCTGGGCCGCCTGTAGGATATTCTCGGCAGCACAGCCTAGGGAAACGTAGAGGTGGTGATCGTCGGGATCAACAACCGGGCAGCGGCGGGATAGGTCAGGGAGGATAGCAATGCTCTGCTCATCTACCTGAAACCGCCAGCACTGGGTGTTGTGGCTAGAGGCGGCCAGGGTGCCATAGTGAACGAGGTCTTTGAGGAGGCCGGAGTTATCCATGGGGCTGCCTCTGTCTAAGTAGAGAACATTGCGATCAGCGATAGCAGGCTCGATCAATGGTGCAGCGGAAAAATTCACCCTCGGTCTCAAAACGATCTGTACCCAAAAACCACCCCGCCCGAAGTTGGGTGGGAATGGTGTAGCCGTCAAAGGTGCCGCTGGCTTCAGCGATGATGCCAAAGGTGTCGTAGTGATAATCGCCCCCCTCGGGGTTGCCCCACCGCTGGATGATCGCCTGCCGAATTGCCCCCTGAACATCTAGGGTCAGCGTCAGGTGGGCGGGTTCGCCGAAGGTGGTAAAGTCTGCCCGCACCTGAGAGTCATTCAACTCTGTCCAACCGATCTCAGGATGGCAGAGCACCGAGGGCAACCACACCGCCTCGCCCTGAATGCGCCCCACCCCCGATCGCGCCACATCGGCCCCACTGGCCTGCATCACCGGCAGCAGCCCCAGCAGTCTCCAGCGCATGTCGCCCTGGCCATCTACCAGGCGATCGGCCCCAAAGATCGGCAGCCCCTGCATCCAGGTGGTGGCCCGCCAGATCATGCCCCGCTGCCAGTGGATCACTTCTTCGCCCGTGAATCGATGCCACTGGTCGCCCAGCTTGATGGTGCCGTGCATCTTTAAGCGTACTGCTGATACCAGGGGAGTGCTGGGGGCGATCGCCCAGCTCAGGTAGCGACGCGCCAAGCTAGGCAACCGGTCGAGTGTGGCTGGGTCAAAGGTCGCAGTCGCAGCGGGCGAAGACTTCCAGAGGTCTTCTAGAGCAACGGGTTTAGCGGCAGCAAGAGGTCGAAGCATCGCACCCTCCTATACACAGACCGAAGCAGATGCCTTAAGTAGATCTACTTATGATCTTAGGGCGATCGCCCCAGCTCACCCCAATAACGATTCAAAACTTAAAGGCTCATACCAAATCCTGCTCGCCTACCCCCAATTCAGCAGGGCGACCCGCTGTTTGCCCCTCCAGGTTGGCCGGTTGGAAATCGGGGGTATGGAATTCGGATGCGGTGTTACAGCCACCCTAGCCCCCCAGAAAAAGGCATTTAAGCCCGCTTCAATGGGGACGTGAGGAGAACAATGCTAGCGCCCAGGGGAAAGGTAAAAGATGGGCAGTCCAATCCGCTACATTTTCCTCCTTGAAGCTGGCACAAACAAAGAAAATCCCGGCAGGATTATCTCCTGTCGGGACGCTTCTACTAATAATCAACTCCGATCACTACTAAAATCTATCGCTTTGATAGATTGGCCCGATAGATTCGCTTGCGGCGAGCCCGTTGGCCTGCGGGCAACCCGATCATCCCTAGCAACCCTACGATAGGTAAAGCCTGCTGGCGATGATTTAGTGACGAAGTTTGTACTTCAGCTGGTTGATGGGGTTGAGTTGTCTGTCGATACTCTGCCCCAGCCAAAGAAACCAGCCCGGCCACAATAAAAGCACTCAGGTGATTGAGCGAATGATCGATCGCAGGCACTTCGTAATGGATGGTAAAAGTTCTCGCCAAAAACCAGAAGAAAACACCAATGCCAATCAGCAACGCAACAGTGTTAATGGCAGGGCTACCGGCAAATGTATAAATCGCCCCACCCGTAGGGCCATCAATGGCCCCTTGAAAATCTTCAAAGGTGGAAAATGGGCTTGACATAATTCCTTGCTCCTTAAAATGGTCAACACCAAAGACTCAACCTGCTGAGATGATTCCAACTAAATACTTATCTGGGGTCTCGCCGCGATCGGCCTAGCGGATCAAGTTCGCGTCATTGAGATAGATATTTTTAGCTGGGATACTTTTAAGACTTCGGTGCTACCTCCGTCATGGGCATGACCGGCAAATTGCTATGACCGTTTTGCTGGGACAAAATCGAGTATTCTGGATAGCCTTCAATACCGAAGTCAGCCAGGTCAAGGCCAGCAATTTCCACGTCTTCAGAAACCCGTAGCAGGCCCATCTTCTTAAGCACTAGGCTCACCCCATAGCCAGGCAAAAAGCCGAGCAACAGGGCACAAATAGCGACTCCCACAAACTGAGCACCGAAGTTAATTACAGGAATGCCTTCAGGCTGCGGATAACCGGCGGCGAAAATGCCTACAAAGAGCGCACCCAGCACCCCACAGTAGCCGTGTACAGCAAAGGCACCCACGGCATCATCAATGCCAGCTTTTTCGACCGCGTTGCCCACAAATGGCATGGTGTAGGCCCCAATAAACGCCAGCAGAATGACGATTGCAGGACTGTAGAGATCCATTGCCCCGCCGACGGAAATAATACCCGCCAGACCGCCAGAAATGGTGTAGAACGGGTCTGCCTTAGAGCCCATGTAAGCGCCGACCAAACCCGCCGACAGCGCCAGCGTTGTATTGACTCCAACCGATGAGAGGGTCATCGGGTTGCCGTAGATGGAGGTTGCTACGGTTTGACCAGGTACAAAAATAACGCAGGCGGCCAAAAAGGCATAAAAGCCAACAAAAATTAGCATCAGCCCCACCATGGTGAGGGGCAAGTTGTGGGGCATGATCACCCGGGGATTACCCTGGGCGTCAAACTTACCAATCCGGGGGCCGAGGTTGATCAGCACCCCTAGAGCAAAGAACCCCGCCACCGCATGGAGCAAGCCAGCACAGCCAAAGTCGTGGTAGCCCAACTGCGTAAACAGCCAGCCGTAGGGGTTCCAGCCCCAGGCGGCGGCTACTACCCAGGTAAAAGAACCTAGCACAATCGCCAAAATGGAGTAAGCACCGACCTTGATGCGCTCAATCACCGCACCCGAGAGAATGGACGCAGTCGTCATTGAAAATAGCGCAAAGGCAAACCAGAACACGCCAGTCAAGTTGTCGGCAATGTTTGGCCCCAGAGCGGGAGACCAAGGATACGAGGCCTGCACTAAGGCCAACACATCGCCCACCACTCCTTCAGAGGCTGAGTCTGTCCAAGGCCCGACTACGCCACCCTGTAAGGGAAACAGCGGGAAAGCATTGTACACCCACCAACCAAAATAGAAAAAAGTCAGCCCCACCAGTGAGAGGGTCATGAGGTTTTTGACCATGGTGGCTAGCACGTTTTTGGAGCGAGCTGCGCCGCCTTCATAGGCCAAAAAACCCACGTGGATAAGCAGCATAAACACAGAGGCCCAATAGTAATAGGACTCGGTTACAAAAGCTGCTAAAAACTCTTGTGATTCAGGAGACATACGACGCTACTCCTAGCTGTCTAGAACGATATACGAGGGAGTCACAAACTAGGCATCAGAATCAAGCCCGCCTTAGCTAAGGCATGCTTGATATTGCCTATCAAGCCAATTCCAATAAGATGCCTAAGTTGTGCTAAAAAACGAGACATAGAGTAGCCAGAGGCAGCTACAAACCACCCAGGCTGAGCCAGAATTGACCGCTAACCGATCTTGGCAGATAAGGTCAACTTGTTATGTCAAGAGTGTGCAATGCAATTTAAGGATGGGCTGTAGTCAGCGATACTGAACTACTGCTGAAGGGTCGAATAACGGCCCACAAGTTTTGAATTTGTGGGCGAGCCAGGTGGAGTTCTAACATTGGCTGACCCACGATCGGATGGTGCCACATCACCACAGAAATCTGCCCCACTTGCACCGGCACCGCCCGGTGCAGGGGTAGGGGATGGAGTCGATGGGGTGCCCGAACGGTGGCCTGGGCAGCTAAGACAGACAAGCGATCGCTGGGCAAGGTCACCGCCGCCATCCAGGCTAGCTGGGCGACCCAGAGCTGTAGGTTGAGGGGGGCAATAACCTGATCGAGCGGGCCGGGGTAGGTGATGCGAAAGTTGCGATCGCACAGCCGCAGCACCGAGCAAGCCTCCCCCTCCAGCGCTGTCTCCAACGACTGAAACGGGGCCAAATGATCCACCGCCGCGCCAAACAACGCTCTCGCCGCCACCAAGCCATCGGCCCCCACCATATCCCAGGGCTGTGAAATCGTGAAATCGCTCATGCTCGCACCCGGCTTTTGGTAGGGTCAAAGGCCGCCAGGGTTCCGACGGTGGCCCTTACCCGTCGCTTCAAACCATCCAGCATGCCCACGTCCACCTCGGTTCCGGGCTCTGCGTAGGCTGGAACGATCTGGGCCATGGCAATGCTGGCGTTGAGCATGGGCGAAAATGTGGCGCTGGTGATCTGCCCTACCCGCCAGCGTTCTCTAGCGGCAAAGACCGGCTGCCCGTGGGCGGCGACCTCTGGCCCCTCTAGCACTAGCCCCACCGCCACCCGAGGGGGGTGCAGGCGAAGGGCTTCGAGCGCCGCTTTGCCAATAAAATCGGGCTTTTTCATCGCTACGGCCCAGCCAATGCCCGCCTGGTAGGGCGAGATTAAATCGTCAAACTCGTGGCCCATCGCCAGCAAGCCCGCCTCAATGCGAGCGCGATCGAGCGCCTTCATGCCCAAAGGCAGCATCCCCAACGGCTGTCCCGCCTCCATGAGAATGCCCCACAGGGCCGCGCCGTGCTGGGGCTCTACAAACAGCTCGTAGCCCAGTTCCCCGGTATAGCCCGTGCGAGATATCCACACTGGGATTGCCTCAATCAGAGATTCTACAAACTGAAAGTAGCCGAGGGACTGAACCTCTGGCACTAGGGTTTTGAGAAGATCGCGGGAGCGGGGGCCTTGGAGAGCGAGGTTGTGGAGATCCACGGTCTCGACTACCACTGACCACCCTTTTTCCTGGGCGATCTGTCTGAGCCAGGCGGCGTCGGTGTCGCAGTTGCCCACGTAGCGGTAGTGGGTAGGGCCAAAACAAAAGACAATGCCGTCATCGACAATGCCGCCGTGGGGGTTGAGCAGACAGCCGTAGGCCCCCTGCCCGGTTGCAATCTTCTCCAAATTGCGCGAGAAAGCGTACTGCAACAGGGCAAAGGCATGGGTGCCGTGAATCTCAAATTTGCGTAGAGCCGAGAGATCCATCAGCGCGGCCCGCTGGCGCAGCGCCCAGTACTCGGCCCGATCGCCCTGGTGGGCAAAGGTTTGAGGCACCCAAAAGCCGTTGTATTCTGCCAGGTCGTCGGTCAGCTGGCGAATGCTAGAGGTAAAACCGCTGTCCTGGGTCATCCGCAGGGGTAAATCTGCCGCCACCCGCCGCCCCATCGCCCGCGCCAAGCGCTGACCCGCTGCATAGATGCGCACATAGATCGGCGTGGGGTGCCAGCCGTTGGCCGGGTCAATGTCGTCGGGGCAGGAGGAGCTGGCGCAGAGCAAATCTTGGTGAGCCAGCAGCAGCACGTAGTCGCCGGGGCGAGAGAGGGGCTCTGCGAAGGCGATCGCCCCCTGGCCGTCAACGCTGGTGTTGTAGAAAAAGTTGAGCGCAGGCCAGCCGGGACGGGGGGCAATGCCGTAGGCGGCCAGCACCCGATTAAAGTTGTCGCTACAGCTGGGGTGGCCGGGGTAGCCCGCGTCTTCGTAGTAGCGGGCGGTGCAGGCGAGCAAAAAGCTGTCGTGGCGACCACAGGTGTCTTGCACCACCTCCGTCAGCGGCTGCATTGACTGGGAGAAAAGTTTGCTGGGTAGCCCCGCCTGGGGCACGGCGACGCCAGTCAGGGTGCGAGTCACCGTGGCATCGAGGGGGTCGCTGTAGCTCTCACCACCAAAGGCCAGGAAGTCGGAGCACTGGGAGCCTTCGACATCAATGATTTGGATATATTGGCCAGCGGTGACGGTGTAGGCGATCGCCGCCCCCGGCGCAATGCAATACTCGGCCACTACTTCGCCTAGGGGTGGCGGTAGGTCGGTAAACGGGGCTGTTTTAGGCGGGTACAGTGCAGTTGTCATAACAAGATTGCACCAGAGGTACTGGCTTGCCGCAGTGGTGCAGACTACCGAACCAGATCAATTTAGGAGCCAGATGCTGCTGCCAGCAACCCAGCTATCGTCAGCCAACAGCTGACGTTTTGAACCCGATTTACCGCTGTCAGTGGGGCCTAGCTCCAGTGAGTCTAAAGCGAGATCCGCTCGATTACATCCGCTCTAGCACTCGAATGCCCAGCAGCGAAAGGCCCAGCTTGAGGGTTTTGGCGGTCAGGTCGCACAGCAGCAGGCGCGAGGTGCGCTGGGGCTCGTCGGCCTGGAGCACAGAGCAGCGATCGTAGAACTGGTTAAACTTTTGGCTCAGCTCAAACAGGTATTGGCAGAGGCGGTTGGGATAGAGATCTTGGGCTACGTCTCCCAGCACCTCGTCGAGCTGGAGCAGGTGGCGGGCCAGGGCAAACTCGCTGTCATCTTCTAGGTGAATGCGGGCCTCGGCAGGCAGGCTGTCCAGATCAATTCCGCCTTTGCGGGCGATGCCCTGCACCCGCACGTAGGCGTAGAGCATGTAGGGGGCGGTGTTGCCCTGAAGCGCCAGCATTTTGTCAAAGCTGAAGATGTAGTTGCTGGTGCGGTTTTGGCTCAGGTCGGCATACTTGACCGCGCCCAGGCCCACGGCTTCGGCCACGTCTTGGATAAATTCCTCCGTTTCCTGCCGCTCTTCGGTGTGAATGCGGGTCTCCAGGTCGGTGCGGGCGCGACTGACCGCCTCATCCAGCAGATCCTTGAGCTTTACCGTGTCGCCAGCGCGAGTTTTAAACTTTTTGCCGTCTTCGCCCTGCACCACACCAAAGGGCACGTGGGTCAGCTCGACACCCTGGGGAATCCACCCGGCCTTGGCCGCCACCTGAAACACCAGGGCAAAGTGGTTGCCCTGGCCCGCATCGACCACGTAGAGCACCCGCTCCGCTCCATCCTGCTGGGTGCGGTAGCGAATGGCGGCCAGATCTGTAGTGGCGTAGTTGTAGCCGCCGTCGGTTTTTTGAATGATCAGCGGCAGGGGGTCGCCGTCTTTGTTGGTGAAGCCGTCGGCAAAGACTACCTTAGCCCCCTGGTCTTCGACCAATAGCCCCAGGGTTTCCAAATCCGTCACTACGTCCGCCAGCAGGGGGTTGTAAAAGGATTCGCCCCGCTCTTGGATGGTGATATCGAGGCGATCGTAGAGCTTTTGGAACTCTTGGCGCGACTGATCGCAGAGGGTCTGCCAGGCTTTGGTGGAAGTCTCATCCCCAGCTTGTAGCCCCACCACGGCCTCGCGAGAGCGGGTCTTGAAGTCGTCATCTTCGTCGAAGCGTTTTTTGGCCTGTTTGTAGAAGGTCACCAGGTCGCCAATATCGACGGTAGAACCCGCCTCTAGCGCCTCGGGGCAGGCTTCCTTTAAATGGGTAATCAACATACCAAACTGGGTGCCCCAGTCGCCCACGTGGTTGAGCCGCAGCACATCGTGGCCCATAAACTCTTGCACCCGAGCGATGGAGTCACCGATGATGGTCGATCGCAGATGCCCCACGTGCATCTCTTTGGCAATGTTGGGGCTAGAGAAATCGACGATTACCGTTTGGGGAGTCTTCACCGGCTCTACCCCCAGGCGCGGGTCGGTCTGCATGGCCCGCAGCTGATCTTCTAAGTACTCGGTCCTAAAGCGCAGGTTGATAAAGCCGGGGCCAGCAATTTCGGGCGGTTCGCAGAGGTCGCTGAGGTCGAGCTTTTCGACGATCTGGGTGGCGATATCGCGAGGCTTTTGCTTCAGCGGCTTGGCCAGAGACATGGCCAGGTTGGCCTGGTAGTCGCCAAACTTGGGGTTGCTGGTGGGTACCAGCATGGGGTCAGTGCCCGCTAGGTCTGGGCCAAAGGCGGCGACCAGCGCCTGGTCAAACCGAGCGGTGAGTTGTGCCAGTGTAGACTTCATGCTGTGCTTTCCCCTAACCCCTGTCTAAAAATCCTGCCTGCTGCCGTCGGGTGGGCAATACCCACCCACCACGCTACTACCAAAACGCTCTATGGCCCATCCTCACCCGCTTCTGACCGCCGCGACCATCGCCGCCCTGCCCGAATCTACCTTCGTCCATCCCCTCAATCCTAAGGCAATCCGCCACGGTAGGTCGCTGGGAGATGCCGTTGGCTTTGAGCACCTCGGCATTCACCTGGTACGGGTCGAGTCAGGCTACGACTCGACCCAGTACCACGTTCACCACGCTGAAGAAGAGTTTATCTACATCCTCTCTGGGCGGGGGCTGGCGGAGATTGGCGATGAGACTGTGGAGGTTGGCCCCGGCGACTTTATGGGCTTTGTCACGGGAGGGTTGGCCCACAGCCTGAGCAACCCCTTTGAAGACGATCTAGTTTACTTGGTCGGGGGTATGCGGCTGGAGTTTGATATTTGCGACTACCCCAGGGTCAACCGACGGCTGTACCGTCGGGGAGAGCAGCGGGAGTATGTGGAATTGGGAGAATGAGCGATCGCACTTACCACCGCTTCCTCGGTGTTGACCTGGGCTGGCAGAGCGGCCCCACCGGGCTCTGCTGCCTGCATATGTCGGGAAAATCGCTGGAGCTGTTAGCGCTAGATCGCCTTCAGAGCACCGCCGACATTCTCGCCTGGATTGCTCACTGGACAGAAGGTGCCACCAACGCTGTGGTTGCTGTCGATGCGCCGACGCTGATACCCAACGAAACGGGGATGCGCCTGCCCGATCGCCTAGCCCACAAGTATTTTGGCCGCTACGACGCGGGCTGCTACCCCGCCAACCGGGGCCGCCCCTTTGCCGAAAAGCTGATCGCCTTTGGCCTGGCCCTAGAGGCGCTGGGCTTTCAGCACCAGCCCCACGGTGAACCCCAACCCCAGGGACGGTTTCAGCTAGAGGTCTTCCCTCACCCGGCGACGGTGCATTTGTTTGGCCTCAGCAAGATTCTCAAGTACAAAAAGGGCACCCTGGCCCGGCGTTGGCCCGAGCTGCAAAAACTGCGCCAGTACCAGCTCGATGTGCTGCCCAAACTAGACCCAGCGCTGGTATTACAGGAAGCTGATTTACCCGAAATCCCCACCACTGGAGCGGCGATGAAAGCAGTGGAAGACCAGCTCGACGCCCTCACCTGCGCCTATGCAGCAGCCCACTGGTGGGTGTGGGGCCTGGAGCAAAACTGGGTGCTGGGCGATGTCAGCGAAGGCTACATTGTGGTGCCAGCCCCAGTGAACAAAAGGGACGGAGATTGGCTTGTCTAACAGCGATGTAACGCCGTAATTTATGACCTCTTGATTGGTGAATATGACTCTTAGAGCGCGATCGCCAATGACCTCAGCTTTTCTACCTTTGAGAGCTTCATGCCATCGGGAGACTTTCTATAGAGGCAATTAAGCTTTTTATATCATTAGTAAAGTCGGGGTCGTAGCGCACTCTAGACACATTTAATCGAGTGAGCGGATGTAAGCTTTCTGGCAAGTCCTTCGCTTTAGGAGACTTCGCGTTCCCGACCAATACTGGAATGACTCGCAAATCAGTCATGCTGAGCGCCGTCTCAGCCTCTATTCGAACATGATCATTTTCCTGAAATAGACGAGGCAAGGCATCTGACTCTGGATCACTCTTAAGGCTACTCCATTCTTCACCAATCATAATGAGGACTACAGCAGCTCTATTCGTAAGCCAGTCTTTATAGTATTTGGAAAAGTCTTCTCCTGGTGGAATACTATCTACATCCATGAAGACAGTTTCAGCGCCAAAATGTTCAACTAACTTTTCTCTAATTCGCCCTGTAACAGCCTGCGTATCAGCACGACGGTATGAAAGAAAGATGCCGTTCTTTGGCGAATTCTGGGTATCTCCTAACCCTAAGGATTGCTTGAGATTCTCTAGAATTGATCTGTAATCTGGATCAGGTAAAAACCACTGATAATCATTGAGAAATCTCATTTCATCAGATTCGTCAAGAGCTTTTTCTAGCAAGGTCATCTGTTCCTTGTCTTCAAATATTTTCTCTGAGACTACCGGATAGATTGGTAGCTCTCGGATCTTAGCTAGCAAAACCTCATGTTTAATATTTTCACTGGTAGCAGAACCAGGGGAAAGACATACAATAAAATGCTTTGCTTGTCTCAATCCAGAATACATTGCCTCACGCCAGTTATCTCCGACTTTAAAATTAAGCAAATCGAGCCAGGTAGAAGCCCTTGCAAGTTCTAAATCTCTTGCTAACCTCTGAGAGAACTCTCTGTCTGTCCTCAAGTAATAGCTAATATATACTGGCTCAGAGTTTAGCGGAGATGGCTTTTTAACTGGTTGTATTACATCTGCCAGCTCTTCGAAGTTCTTCTCATAAGATCCTCTACCCCAAACTGGATAAGAGCCACTAAAATCTAGAATATAAAGATCTTCAATCCCTCTAATAGCATATTGAAATTTATGCCCAGCATCGACGATATCCTTAAGCGGGCTGCTATCAGAAGAAAAATTATCAATCAGAACTGGAAGAATTTTAAGATTGTATGCCCGAGCCAAGTAGATTTGAGTCCGGCATAATGCATCCTGCAAAAAACTAGGTGATAAGCAGGCAATGAAAAAATCAGAGCTGATTATTCCTTTGAATAGCGACTCTCGCTTCGGCTGTCCTGGCTTGACATCTTTGGTGTCAAGCCAGGTTGCTATACCTCTCTTTTGCAAATCATCATGCAACTTCTTGACAGCTAGATTATTGTCTTTGTGATAACTTACAAAAACTTTTTGTTTCATAGGAGTTCATGAACTGGAAGACTAATGATCATGACATCAATTTATAAATAGCGATTAGAGGTCAAACTTCCAGCACCAATGACTCTCTAAATACCCAATATTTGTGAGTAGTGTACTTCAGTCTGTCGAATAGCCCAAGGGCTTGAAAAAATTCGTTTGTAGAAATTCTCAAGCCTAGGGAAGATACTCGGTTTCTTAAAGAAGCCGAGTATCTTATCGTAGTGTACTAATCCACCCCCTCAATCGGCGCGAAGCCCTGGCGCTGGACGTTTTCGCTGACGTGGCGGGGTTCTAGAAATTGCAGCAGGTAGTCGGGGCCACCGGCTTTAGAACCCACCCCCGACATTTTGAAACCGCCGAAGGGCTGGCGGGAAACGATCGCCCCCGTAATCCCCCGATTGATGTAGATATTGCCCACGGCAAACTCGGTCTGCACTCGCTCAATGTGGGAGGGCGTGCGGGAGTAGAGGCCGCCGGTTAGCCCGTAGTCGGTGTCGTTGGCAATGCGCAGGGCATCGTCAAAATCCTTGGCTTTGATGACGGCGAGCACCGGGCCAAAGATTTCTTCCTGGGCGATCGCGGCATCGGGCTTCACGTCGGTAAACACTGTGGGGCCAACGAAGTAGCCGTCGGCGGGGGTGGGCATCTCTAGGGCCAGGGTGGCTTCGGCCTTGCCCTTCTCGATGTACTCCTTGATTTTGGCCTGGGCGTTGGCGTCGATCACGGGGCCGACCTTGGTGCTGGGTTTCACCGCTTCGCCCACGTTGAGGGAGCGGGTGGCTTCCACCAGGCGATGGACAAAGGTGTCGTACACCGAGGCGACGACGATCGCCCGCGAGCAGGCCGAGCACTTCTGGCCGCTGTAGCCAAAGGCGGAGTAGACGACACCTTGGACAGCCTGATCCAAATCCGCGCTTTCGTCGATGATGATGGCGTTTTTGCCGCCCATTTCAGCGATTACGCGCTTGAGGTGGCGCTGGCCCGGTCGCCACTGGGCAGCGTCGGCGTAGATGCGGCAGCCCACCTCGCGGGAGCCGGTGAAGGCAATCATGTGCACATCGGGGTGGTTGACCAGGTGCGCACCCACCGTGGAGCCTCGGGCTGGCAGGTACTGAAACACGCCGGGGGGCATACCTGCTTCGATCAAAATTTCGGCGATCTTGGCGGCGATCACGGCGGAATTTTCGGCGGGTTTGAGGATGGTGCAGTTGCCGGTCACCAGGGCGGCGACGGTCATGCCCGTGGCGATCGCAAGGGGAAAATTCCACGGCGAAATTACCACCGCAATGCCCCGGGGGAAGTACCGATAGCGGTTGGTCTCGCCCGGATAGTCGTAGGCGTAGCCCCCGTCGAGCCGCTCCATTTCGTCGGCGTAGTAGCGGCAGAAGTCGATCGCCTCAGAGACCTCAGGGTCGGCCTGGCCCAGGGGTTTACCGACTTCGTAGACCATCCAGGCGTTGAGCTCGTGGCGGCGCGCTTCCATAATTTCAGCGGCGCGACGGAGGATGGCTCCCCGCTCTTTGGCCGGGGTGGCGGCCCAGGCCGGGAAGGCGGCTTTGGCGGCGGCGATCGCCGCATCGGCCTGTTCTTGACTCGCCAATCCCAGCTTGCCCACCAGTTCCGCTGGCTTCGAGGGGTTCACCGAGTCGGCTGTGGCCTCCGTATCGACCGCTTCGCCGTTGATGATCGGGTTGTAGCGCTGGCCGAGCTGGGCGTGGACGGTCTTGAGGGCTTCGGTGGCCTGGGCGCGTTTGGTGGCGATCGCGAAGTCGAGGTCAGGGGCGTTGGGGTAGGGCACAGCGTGGTATTCAGCCTCAGCCCCCGCCACATCTTCTGCCGCGAACTCGGGTGCCGCCAGCAGGGTTTCTACGGCCACATCTTCTTGGTTTTGGCGCAGGAAGGAGCTGTTGGCGGTGTTCTCCAGCAGGCGGCGAATCAGGTACGACATCCCCGGAATCAGTTCGCCAAAGGGGGAGTAAACCCGCACGCGGTAGCCCTTGTCGGCCAGGGTTTTGGCGAGCTTATCGGCCATGCCGTAGAGCACCTGTAGCTCGATGTGGCGGCGGGGAATGGCCAGCTCTTCGGCGATCGCCATGGCGTGGGCCTGCGACCTGACGTTGTGGCTACCGATCGCCGCATACAAATACTGATGGTTCTCCAGCAGCAGCCGGGTCATGCGCTCGTAGTTGGCGTCAGTAGACACTTTCTGGCTGTAGACCGGGGTGGGCCAGCCGTTTTGCCGGGCGGTAATAGTCTCCTGATCCCAGTAGGCCCCTTTCACCAGGCGCACGGTGACGGGGGTGCCTCGGTTCTTTGCCCACAGCACCAGATCCTTCAGGTCGTTGTAGCTGTCGCGCAGGTAGGCTTGCAGGGTAACGCCGATGTTGTCGCGCTGGCGGAACTCGGCCTCCATGAGAATGTCTTTGAGAATGGCCAGGGTGAGCGCCTTGTAGCGGTACTGCTCCATATCAAAGTGGACGGCGACGCCGAGTTCTTGGGCGCGGCGCAGCAGGGTACGAATGTGCTCGCTGACTTTGGCGCGGCTGCCCTCCGCATCCAGCGGGTCAAACTGGGAGTAGAAGGCGGTGAGTTTGACGGAAACCTGGACTTTAGACAGTTCCTTGCCGTCGGCCAGGTCGATCGCATCCACGGTTTTCCAGGTCTTTGCCGCCGTGGAAAGCTGCTCCATCAAATCCATGTACCGCTGGAGGTAGGCCTGGGCCTCTGCCTCGGTGATCACCGCTTCACCCAGCAAGTCCATGGTGAAGGTGAGTTTGTCCTTCCGCATCCGCTCGATCGCCTTGATCGATTTCTCGATGGTTTCGCCCGAAATGTAGCGGTAGGCGAGGGTTTCCACCGCTGGGGCGACGGTGGTGGCGGCCAGCTGGCCAGGGACAGAATCGGGGTTAGTGAAGTTCAGCAAGCCCTTCAGCGCGTTAGGCAGTTCTACCTCTTCGGCAGACAGATACTCTTGCAGGTGGCGGGCGATCTCGGGCTTGCTGCGCAGGGCGGGCAGAGCGTCGATGAAGCGAAACAGCTGCACCTTCAGCCCTGGGTTACCCATGGCAAAGTCCATAATTTTGTCGTCCCAGCGCATTTGGTCGCGCATTTGGGCAAAGAGATTTTTTTTCTCGCGGGTGGCCCCGAGCAGGGCGTTTGCGATCGCGAGGGTCTTGGCCTCGTACTTGAGTGAGTCAGTCTGGGGCGAAATTGCGGGGGCTACCACGGTTTTGTCTCCTTATTCCCTAGCTCTATCTTGAGTGAAAAGCAGACCCCTTGGGGGCACGCCGTCACGATATTTTTTATGCCCAGATTTCCTGTCCCGACTTTGCGCCCTGACTTTGCGCCCCGACTTTGCACCTAGACGTTGAGCTTTACCAGCACCCTGTTTTTAGCCAGCCCGCTTTCTCTACGGACTGGCCGCTCCTGGGGGTACAACCACCACCTCTCCGGAAGGTAAAAACTGCACTTCTACAGTAATGACGTCGTCTCTGTCCACCCCCAGCAGCGTGGCACCGGGCTGGGGCAGGGTAGGCGTAGTTTGATAACTTGCCGAAAAATCGTTGAGCGGCTCCAGTGCCTCTACCGTGCCATCTGGCATGAGGGTGAGACGATAGCGCAACGGAGCAGCGAGGTTTGCAGGCGGTCGCCACTGCTGCTGAAGGGTGCTAGTGAGGGCCGCAATCCAATCTAGGGCCGTAGCTGGGGCGCTGGCAACCTCTGGGCTAGCGTCGAAGGTGTCTGGGCTGGCGGAGGCCGCTGGCGCAGCGGGGCCACCGGCAGGAGAGGCGGCCTGTTCTACTAGGGCGTCTGAGTCGGGGCGGGTCAGCCTTGCTCCGGCGCGGGCTTCGGCCTGGGGCGGGTAAGCGGGAGCGGGTTCAGGCTGGGGCGATCGCACCTCTGGAGTAGGAGCTGCCACAGGCGCTTGGGGCAAACCCTGGGGCATTGCTGCCGTACCCGAGTCGCTGAGGGTAGTCGGTGCCGTTGTGACCGGTGCTGGCAAGGCTTCCCCAGCGGCGGTGGGCGCTGCTGGGGCTAGAGAATCCGCTGATTCAGCCGTTACACCGGTCTCTGGTGCCGCTTCTTCTAGGCTTAGCTGCCGCTCATCGGGAGCTCCATTTTTAGCCACGCCATTAGCCGCGCTGCTGGGCGTCTGCGATTCGCTGGGAGACAATACGACTGGGCCAGGGGAGGTAGTAAGCAACTGGTTGCTCAGCAGGGCAGCAATACCCACCGCCGCCACCGACCCCAGCCACAGCGGCAACCTGGGGCGCGCAGAACGAGCCGCCTTGGGCAACGCCCCATCGGGCACAATTTGGAGTGAGCCTTCGGCTTGCTCTAGGGCATCGGCCAGGTCGGCTAGCTGTAGGGTAGACAGCTCTACAACGGTGGGTGAGCTGCTGTCTGCAGCCAGGGTCAGGCGATGGCGGGTGAGCCCCACCGGCTGTAGGGCGCTAGACCCCTGGGTCATGGCCTCTCCACTGCCCAGGGCAGCGGCACCGAGATGGTGCTGCACATAGCCCTGCACCAAATGAGCCAGGGTCGAAAACTGTGGCTCGCGCCCGCTGGCCTCAAACATCACGGCTTGGTTAGCAGCGGCAGACTGCTCATCGCCCCGCACCTGGAGCGTAAAGCGCGATCGCCCCAACACCGGGCGGCCCGTCACCTGGCTCAGCGGCGATAGCTCGCCCACCAGCCGTAGAGTACAGCTGCCCGCCGCGTATTCGTAGGAGGTGATGGTGGCGGTTTGAGCCATGAACTTAGGCAGGGTAGAGTGAGCTAACGCAGGCAGAGTCAGGATTACTTTTCGGTGCGATCGAGCAGGGCTACCCAAAGTTTTCGCTGACCGCCATTGCCACTGTAAAACAGCAGATCAACCAGCAGCTTCAGCCCTAGGGCAGTGAGCTCGTCGGTGGTAGCGGCTTGGTCACCTTCCATGCGGTCTTGGTAGGCGTTGCTAAAGGTGTCGAGGTAGTCGCCCAGTTGAGCGGCGCGGTGGGGGGCTTGCCCCTGGGCCAGAGCCTTTTCAAGCCGCGCCACAGCCTGACGAATGGGATCGCGATGGCTGGCCGCTAAATGGCAACTTACCAGCACCAGGGCGCGGGCTTCGTCCACATCGAGCTTTTTGCGGCCCTGGCCCTTGCGCAGGGGGCTAGCCTGGCGCAAGCGCCACAGATTGACGCGATCGCTCAACAAATCCGATACCCCTAGAGCATCTGCCGCCGCCAGCATGGCATCCGACCCCAGGCCGGTAAGGGCTTCTAGGGCCAGCAGCACCAGATCGAGCTGGGCCTTGATGCTGTGTAACTGCCTCGGGGTCAGAGAACCCTGGGGCTGGGCTGAGTTTGGCTCGCTGTTTAACTCTCTGGGGGAAGGCGGTTCCACCGGGTGGCCCTGTTAATAACGTAGAGGATTGGGCTAATTGTGGCACGGAGGTTGCAGTTCTTGAAACGGGTCGCCATGACCTGAAGTGGTCAAACCTCCGCTATATGATCAGGGATGGAGAGAATGGCTCTATGGATAGCAGCTTACTGTTGAAGGTGTTGGCGGCGGCCCTAGCCATTGTGGTGGGTAGTGGTGGGGCAATTGCGCTGTTCTACGGGGCAAATGAGCTGCTGGAGCGGTTTGCCCCAGCATGGCTCAAAGATCGCCTTTTGCCCTGGGTATTTTTGGCTCCGGCCCTGCTATCGCTGGGGGCGTACCTGGTGATTCCAACAATTGTGACCATTTGGATTAGCCTGCTAGATGCCCGTTCCCAAACCTTCGTCGGCTTCGCCAACTATCTGGGCCTGTTGAACGACCAGGACATGGGGGTCGCCGTTCGCAATAACCTGCTCTGGCTGGTGGGGGTGACCGGGGTGAGCGTCAGCCTGGGCCTGCTGATCGCCGTGCTGGCTGACCGGGTGCGCTACGAAGCGGTGCCCAAGACGTTGATCTTCTTGCCCATGGCCATTTCTTTCGTGGGGGCCAGCGTGATCTGGAAGTTTATCTACGCCTTTCGCCCGGCGGGGACGACCCAGATTGGCTTGCTGAATGGGGTGATCACCAGCCTGGGCTTTGAGCCGGTGGGCTGGCTGGTGGAGCGATCGCTCAATAATTTTGCCCTGATCGCCATTATGATCTGGCTGCAAACAGGATTTTGCATGGTGCTGCTCTCAGCGGCGGTGAAGGGCATTCCCCAGGAAATGTTAGAAGCTGCGCGCATGGATGGGGCCAACGAGGTGCAGATTTTTTGGCGCATCATTCTGCCCATGATCCGCTCCACCGTTTTGGTGGTCTCGACCACCACCGTGCTGCTGGTGCTCAAGGTCTTCGACATCGTCTACGTGATGACCGCAGGCAACCAGGGCACCGAGGTGATCGCCAGCCGCATGTTTAAGGAGATGTTTAGCTTTCGCCACTATGGTCGAGGCAGCGCGATCGCGGTGATTCTCCTGCTCGCCGTCATCCCTGTCATGGTCGTCAACATTCGCGAATTCCGCAGCCAAGAGCCTAGCCGCTAGCCCATTTCCCCAACGTTCCCATGCCCAAGCTTCATCGCCTCACTCTCTGGCTCAATCACACCCCTATCCACCTGGCGCTGATCGCCCTCTCTCTCCTGTGGACTCTGCCCAGCCTGGGGCTGCTGATCAGCTCCATGCGCCCCCCGGCTGACGTGCTCTCCACGGGCTGGTGGACGGTATTTATGCACCCCTTTGAGTTCACCCAGTACAGTCTGGAGAACTACCGCGCGGTGCTGGGGGCGGCAGGGATGGGGCAAGCACTGCTGAACAGCTTTACCATTGCGATTCCGGCGACGGCAATACCGATCGCGATCGCCGCCTTTGCCGCCTACGCCCTAGCCTGGATGGAGTTTCCCGGTCGCCAGGGGCTGTTTTTGGCGATCGTGGCGCTGCTGGTGGTGCCCTTGCAGATGACGTTTATTCCGCTGCTGCGGGCCTACCGCGACCTGGGCCTGACGGGCACCTTTGCCGGGGTGTGGCTGGCCCATACCGGCTACAGTTTGCCCCTGGGCATTTACCTGTTGTGCAACTTCATCCGGGCGCTGCCGAAGGATTTAATCGAGGCGGCGGCTATGGATGGGGCTACGCACCGGGCAATTTTTACGCGGGTAGTGGTGCCGCTGTCGATGCCTGCGATCGCCTCCTTTGCAGTCTTTCAATTTCTCTGGGTGTGGAATGATCTGCTGGTGGCCCTGGTATTTTTAGGCGGCACCCCCACCGTCGCGCCCCTGACCATTACCCTGACGAATCTGGTCGGCTCGCGGGGCCAAGACTGGCACCTGCTCACCGCTGGGGCATTTATTACCATGACGGTGCCGCTGCTGGTGTTTTTTGCCCTCCAGCGATACTTTGTGCGGGGGCTGCTGGCGGGCTCGGTAAAAGGATAGAAGCGTTGTTCGCGTAGCGTCTCCGAAGGCGAAATGCTGAGGTTTGAGTTTTCCGGCCTCAAATCTCAAACCTACCCTCATTGTTTCTTACCCACGGCAACCCCCATGGCTTCGGTCACCTTCAAGTCTGTTACCAAGCGCTACGACGATTTTGTAGCCGTGCGTGATTTAGATATCGAGATTGGCGATCGCGAGTTTCTGGTCTTTGTTGGCCCCTCGGGCTGCGGCAAGACCACGACTCTGCGACTGCTGGCGGGGTTAGACACCGTCACCGCTGGGGATATCTACATTGGCGATCGCCGGGTAAATGACCTGTCGCCGCGCGATCGCGACATTGCCATGGTGTTTCAGTCCTACGCGCTGTACCCCCACATGACCGTGTACGACAACATGGCCTTTAGCCTCGGGCTACAGGGCCTGGGCAAAGGCGACATTCAGCAGCGAGTGCAGCGGGCGGCGCAGCAGATGGGCATCGAAGACCTGCTCCAGCGCAAGCCGAAGGAGCTGTCGGGCGGGCAGCGACAGCGGGTGGCAGTGTGTCGGGCGATCGTCCGCGAACCAGCGGTGTTTTTGATGGATGAACCCCTGTCAAACCTAGATGCCCAGCTGCGGGTGCAGGCCCGCACCGAAATCAGCCGCCTGCACCGTGAGCTAGAGACGACATTTATCTACGTCACCCATGACCAGGTCGAAGCGATGACCATGGGCACCCGCATCGCTATTTTGA
Source organism: Pseudanabaena sp. PCC 9330 (assembly GCF_055795045.1). Lineage (NCBI taxonomy): Bacteria > Bacillati > Cyanobacteriota > Cyanophyceae > Pseudanabaenales > Pseudanabaenaceae > Pseudanabaena > Pseudanabaena sp. PCC 9330. Next base: position 38,451 of record NZ_JAYFES010000113.1, read on the forward strand.
ACCACGGCGTCTTGCAGCAGATCGACACCCCGCAGACCATCTACAGCAAACCCAAAAACAAGTTTGTAGCCGGGTTTATGGGCAGCCCAGCGATGAACTTCTTCGACGGGGCGCTAGTGGAACTGGCCGATCAGCTCTGGCTTAACTCTGAGGCGCTGACCCTGCCCTTACCGCCGACCACCCCGACCCAGTACCGGCGCTACATTGGCCAACGGGTCATCTGCGGTCTTCGCCCTGAAGATATTCACGACGCTGGCTACGTGCCCCCCGGCATTACTACCACCCCGCTCAAGGGCACCATCAGCCATATCGAGCCCATTGGCAACGAGGTGATTGTCTACCTCACCCTAGGCGATGGGCAGACCTTTGCCGCCCGGGTTGACCGGCGATCGCCCCTGGCCCTGGGCAACACCGTTGAAATGGCCGTCAATATAGACGCCCTGCACCTGTTTGACCCCCATACTGAAGCAGCGATCGCCGCCTAGGGTCGGCATCTATGCCCAAAATTATCTCCAAAACTCAGGCCAGCGGCATCGCCAGGGTAGATCGTTGCGAATCCTAGCGATCCTAGGGAATTGCGCCAGCGCCATCGTAGGGTGAGCAAAGACAAAAGTAGCTCAGAGTTACGCTGCGATCGCGCTCCTATCCAGCTTCGGCATTTAGCCGCCTCCTACCTTTATGGCAAAACTTTTCCCGCTTGTTGGCTTGTCTCTCACCGTGAGTGTTTTGGTTTTTGGGTGCAAATCCCAGCCTGACGATCCCCAAACCACCGCAGTGCAGCCCGGTGACACCATCACCATCTTGGGCACTCTGACCGGCGTGGGTGAGGCCAAACTGCGGCAGGCCATGGCCCCCTTTACCGAGGCCACCGGGGTTGAGGTCATCTACGAAGGCAGCGACGCTTTTACGACCCTCGTGCCCGTGCGGGTCGATTCGGGTAACCCGCCCGATATAGCCCTATTCCCCCAGCCGGGGCTGATGCTAGATTTTGCCCGCGAGGGGCAAATGGTGCCCCTGACTAACTTTATCGATCGCCCCACCCTGGCCGCTGCCTACGACGAGTACCTGCTAAACCTGGTCAGCCTAGACGACGATGTCTACGGTCTATGGATGCGGGCCGACGTGAAAAGCCTGGTGTGGTACAACCCCCAGGCCTTTGCGGCCAAGGGCTACACCGTGCCAGAGACCTGGGCCGAGCTGGAGGCGTTGAGCGATCGCATAATCGCCGACGGCAGCAAACCCTGGTGCATGGGCATGGAAAGCGGCCAGGCCACGGGCTGGGTCGGCACTGACTGGGTCGAAGACATCCTGCTCAGGCAGGCGGGGCCAGCGGTGTATGACCAGTGGGTCAGCCACGAGATTCCGTTCTCAGACCCCCAGGTTAAGGCGGCCTTTGAGGGCTTTGGGGCGATCGCCCTCAACCCCGACGCAGTGCTGGGTGGCACTACCGGCATTCTCAGCACCCCCTTTGGCGAAGCCCCCCTGCCTCTGTTTGCCGACTCACCAGGCTGCTACCTACACCACCAGGCCAGCTTTATCGTGGAATTTTTGCCAGACAGTATCGAGCCCGGTGTCAATATCAGCGTCTTTCCCCTGCCGCCGATCGACCCCGACCAGGGCCAGGCGGTGATATTGGGCGGCATTCTCTTTGGCGTGTTTAACGATACGCCAGCGGTGCGCGCCTTAATGACCTACCTGGCCACCCCCGAACCCCACAGCATCTGGGCTGGGCTGGGCAGCTATATCTCACCCCACCAGCAGGTGAGTCTCGACGCTTACCCCGACGACCTTACCCGCAAGCAGGCCGAGATTCTACGCGAGGCAGATATCCTCCGCTTTGACGGAGCCGACCTGATGCCTGGGGCCGTTGGCACCGGGGCGTTTTGGTCGGGCATTGTCGACTACGTCGATGGTCAAGACCTCGACACGATACTGGGAAACATCGATGCCGCCTGGCCCCCCGACAGTCAGTAGGCAATGCGCTAGTTATTAAGAAGCCAGCCTTGCTTTATACCTTGTCATACTAGACATCAACGCCATTAGCTCTGGAGTAGCCCGCCATGGCAGTGACCCTGACTCGCTGGACACTGGACGACTATCACCGCATGATTGAGGCTGGGTTGTTCGTCAACCGACGGGTAGAACTTTTGAATGGGCTAGTTGTTGAAATGGCTCCGGAAGGCCCTGATCACGCTGACCTCTCAACCGATGCCGATGAGCTGTTCGTAGCGCAAGCGCGAGGGCGGTATCGAGTCCGCGTTGCCAAGCCTATGACCATAGCCGCAACGGGCAGTGAGCCTGAACCTGATATTGCTTTGGTTAAGCGCAAATCTTATCGCCAGGGGCACCCAGCACCTGCGGATGTGTACCTCATTATTGAATTTTCAAATACAACCCTAGCCAAAGACACTGACGAAAAGCGCCTAGCCTACGCCGCAGCGGGCATCCAAGATTACTGGGTAGCCAACCTCAAGGACAGAGAACTCATCATCTACCGTCAACCGATAGAGGGCGATTATCAGATTGAGCAGCGCCTGCGTCAGGGGTCAGTAGCGCCGCTCGCTTTTCCCGATATTACCGTAGCGGTTGACTCGCTGATCTAAAGCGATCCCAGCGCCGTAGCCTGGGTCATGAATTGGGCCTGATCATTTGTTTCAACGGGCTGGAGTCCATTCTTATCATACCCGTTGCCTCTGGAGGCCAGCACGGTCGGGAACCGGGTTTACGAACAGGCTGCGATCGCTAAACTAGAAGAAATCCAGTGAGGCAGAAACCCGATGGCACAGTGGCTGTTGACAGAGGCGCAAAGCAACTTACAGCACCTCATCGATCAAGTGACCCAGTCTCACCAGCCAATTGTGATCGCTGGGGCCGAGAGCAATGCTGTGCTGCTGTCCGAAGAAGACTGGGCCAGCATTCAAGAAACGCTCTATTTACTCTCTGTGCCCGGCATGCGGGAATCAATTAAAGCAGGGCTGGCCACTCCAACTGACGCCTGCGATTGAGGATGAACACACCGTAAAAATTCTGCGGATGTGGACTCATTATGAGTAAATGGCGATCGCCTCTTCAAAGCCCTAAAAACGCCTGCGTGTGCCGCCAGATGTCGGCCTCTACTTCCGTCAGGGCGTGATCGCTGGGCAGTTCGACCAGGCGCACCCAGGGGCGGGTAGCCGCGTAGGCGCGGCTGGCTTCTATAGAGATAGTCTCGTCCTCGGTGCCGTGAAGAATTAGGGTGGGGATGTTAGCCCGCAGATCTTCGTCTTTGTAGCCCTGGGCATCGGTGATGAAATTGTAGTGGAGGGGAATCTGCTGCTGCTCGGTGTAGTGGTAGACCGAGAGGGTGCCCTCAGTGCGCCAGACTTCAAGTGCTTCTGATCCAAGGCGCGGTAACCACTGCTTAAGAAAGTGGAAGGCGGGGGCCAGCAGCACCAGTTTCTCAATGCGTTCGGTAATGCTGACCTGCTGGGCGACCCAGGCGGCGGTGAGGCCCCCCAGACTAGAGCCAATCAGCACCGTGGGTTCATCCTGAGCCAAAATCAGGGCGCTGACCTGCTGAATCTGGCGGCTGAGGGTGAGGTGGGCAAAGTCGTCCCGGTTCAAATCAGGAACAACTAGATCTAATCCTAAGGCGGCGAAGCGGGCCTGCATGGCCTGGGCTTTGGCGGAGCTGGGGCTGGAGGCAAAGCCGTGAAGGTAGAGATATTGGAGCATGGGGTGGGGAGTGGGTGAGTAGGTGGGTGATTCTTTTGAGAGACCGCAGATTAAATCAAAGCAGGAATCTCGTAGGGGCAAACGGTTGTTTGCCCAGACAGGGTATTGGCCACAAGCTAGAGTTAAGTGGGTCAGGTTGGGTATTAATCAGTTGGTAGAAAGCAGACGGGGTAGGGTTGGCCCCTGGGGGTATGATATTGAATCGGTGTGCTTCCCAGGCTGGTTGGTGGGCAGTGCCCACCCAACGGTAAATCACATTTCTCCAACGCTATGACTTCGACTTATCGCATTACCCTGCTGCCCGGTGACGGCATTGGCCCTGAGATTATGGCGGTGGCGGTGGATGTGCTTAAAACCGTGGGCAGCCAGATGGATCTGGCCTTTGAGTTTGAGGAGGCGCTGATTGGCGGGGCGGCGATCGATGCCACTGGGGAGCCGCTGCCGGAGGCGACGCTGAAGACCTGCAAGGCCAGCGATGCGGTGCTGCTGGCGGCGATCGGCGGCTACAAGTGGGATGCATTGCCCCGTCACCAGCGTCCTGAGACGGGGCTGCTGGGTCTGCGATCGGGTCTAGAACTCTTTGCCAACCTGCGCCCAGCCACCATTTTGCCGCAGCTGATCGATGCCTCTTCCCTTAAGCGAGAAGTCGTCGAGGGCGTAGATATTATGGTGGTGCGAGAATTAACCGGCGGCATCTACTTTGGCAGCCCCAAGGGGGTGTTTGAGAGCGAAGCCGGGGAAAAGCGGGGGGTCAACACCATGGCCTACACCGACAGCGAGATCGATCGCATCGGCAAAGTCGCCTTTGAAACGGCCCAAAAACGGCGTGGGCAGCTGTGCTCAGTGGATAAGGCCAACGTACTGGAGGTGTCGCAGCTGTGGCGCGATCGCATCACCGCCCTCTCCGCTGACTATCCCGATGTCACCCTGACTCATATGTATGTCGACAATGCCGCCATGCAGCTGATCCGCTGGCCCAAGCAGTTTGACACCATTGTCACCGGCAACCTGTTTGGCGACATTCTCTCAGATGCGGCGGCAATGCTGACCGGCAGCATTGGCATGCTGCCCTCTGCCAGCCTGGGGGCCAGCGGGCCTGGGGTCTACGAACCCGTCCACGGGTCGGCCCCCGACATCGCCGGGCAAGACAAGGCCAACCCCCTGGCCCAGGTGCTCAGCGCCGCCATGATGCTGCGCTACGCCCTCGATCAGCCCGTTGCCGCTGACCATATTGAGCAAGCCGTGACAAAAGTACTCGATCAGGGTTATCGAACTGGCGATATCATGTCGGAGACCATGACCCAGGTGGGGTGCAAAGCCATGGGCGAAGCCCTGCTGCGCGCCCTGGCGTAAAGTTCTTTCTAGAAGCCCTTCTAGAGTTTGCTGCCCCGGTCAAGATCAATTAAAGTCTTGTCTATAAGCGCACAGGTGAGCCGTGTACGGTCTACAGCAACCCCCTTCCTCTATTCCGCCTTCTGTCCAGCCCAGCCCCCAGCTACCAGATGCGGGTATCTTTCCATCGGCGCTCAACCCGGCTCTGCTAAAGTCAGCCCGGCAAATTTACCGTACCTACTACGAAGTCCATCCCGAAGACGTACAGCGCCCCATCGGCATTGCCATTAGCACCAAGACCCACCGCGGCAAGCTGATTTTTGGCGATCGCCCCGTGCTGCTGCCCAACGAGTGTTTCGTCCCCATTAGCCAGATCGAGCCAGGCCTCCACTAAAGGTCATTTTCACCCCAACACATCCCCGATTAACAAACCGTTCTTTCGTAGGGGCAAACGGCTGTTTGCCCGATTTAGCGATATCTGTTGCGGGAAATAGCCTAGAGCTCATAGCAAATCCGAGTCACATAACCCCGATTCCCAAAAGGCCGAACCGTAGGGGCAAACGGTTGTTTGCCCTGCTGAATCGGGGTAGACAAGGAGGATTTAGTATTAGCCGTAGCCAGAGGCCTCACTCCCCAACTATGGCGCGAGCAGTTGAGCCTTGAAGGGGTGAAAATCTCGGTGCCCGCAATTTGGCTGACAATGCGACAATAGGGCAAATTAGCGCCTGCCCAACCAGTTCGATATGGGCAGGTCACTGACCCAATCTTGAGAGATAGACCTATGCGCTCTGACTTACAACGCGCCCTTGACACCCGCAGCGCCATCAAAATCATCAGCGGCCTCACCAACTTTGACCCCCAGCGGGTCGTGGCCGTGGTCAAAGCCGCCGACCAGGGCGGGGCCACCTTTGTGGATATCGCCGCCGATGCCGACCTAGTGCGTCTGGCCAAGGCTGCCACCACATTGCCCATCTGCGTCTCCGCCATTGAGGCTGAAGCCTTCCTCGCCCCCGTAGCCGCTGGCGCTGACCTAATCGAAATTGGCAACTTCGACGCTTTCTACGCCCAGGGTCGCCGCTTTGAGGCCCCCGAAGTGCTAGAACTCACCCGTCGCACCCGTGCCCTGCTGCCCGAGATCACTCTGTCGGTCACGGTGCCCCACATTCTGGCGCTCGATGAGCAGGTCAGCCTGGCCGAAGCGCTGGTAGAAGCTGGAGCCGACATCATTCAAACCGAGGGCGGCACCTCTAGCCAGCCTGCTCACCCCGGCACCCTGGGGCTGATTGAGAAGGCAGCACCTACCCTGGCGGCGGCCCACGCGATTTCGCGAGCAGTCAATGTGCCTGTGCTCTGTGCATCGGGCCTGTCGGATGTAACAGCTCCCATGGCGATCGCCGCTGGGGCCGCTGGGGTCGGTGTTGGCTCTGCGGTCAACAAGCTCGACAATTCGCTGGCCATGGTGGCCGTGGTGCGCCAGCTGGTCGAAAGCATCCAAGCCGTACGGGTTAGGGTTGTAGGCTAAGCCCTAATATCGACCCAAAGCAAAGAGGGGGAACTCACGCGACGAGTTCCCCCTCTTTGTTTAAGCGATTTTATTTAAGCGATCGCAAATCGGTTAGCTCATCTGTAGCTCAGAGCGCGACAGGCGACCCAGGGCTAAGGCTTGAATGGTGGCTTTCTCAATCAGCCCCGAGAGAGAACCGTCGCTTTGAATGACAGCCAGGGTCTGAACCTTCTGGCTTTCTAGCGTCTGCATCACTTCCAGGAGAGGACGAGCTGCTTCCACGGTAGCGATGTCCTCAGCAGAGGCCATGATGGCCGCGACGGAAGTGGTTTCCCATTGCTCACGGGGCACCTGCTTGAGCGCATCTATCAGCACCGTGCCCACCAGACGCCCCGTGGCATCGGCCACCAAAAACTTGCGCCATGCCGAAGGGGCCGCCAGCAGGGCATCGTCGGCAAACTCTCGCAGAGACACCGCAGCAGCAATGACTGGGCTGTCGGGAGCAACCGCATCAGCCGCCGTGAGGCCGGTTAAGCGTCCCTGAAATTCACCAAACTGGGCCGTGCGGTTGGCGTTTTGCAGCATAAAGAGGCCAATCAGCAGCGTCCACAGGCTGCCAATGGGGCTCAGTCCAACGATGGAGGCGGCACCCAGGGCGATCGCACTCCAGCCGATTACCTGACCGACGCGGCTGGCAAACACCAGACCCTTGTAAGGCTGGCCGGTAATCTGCCAAACGATCGACTTCAGCACGTTGCCGCCGTCTAGGGGCAGGCCAGGGATCAGGTTAAAGGCACCCAGCGCTAGATTGATGTAAGCCAGCAGGCCGACAATGCCGGCGATCGGGCCAGTTAGGGGCAGCACCTGCCCAGCCACAGAGAACAGCCCAAACAGGGCAAAACTCACCAGGGGGCCTGCGATCGCCACCCAAAACGCACCCTTAGGCGTCTCAGACTCTTTCTCTAGGGCCGCCAAGCCGCCAAACAAAAACAGCGTAATCGAGTTCACCCCAATGCCCTGGCGCAGCGCTGCAAAACTGTGGCCCAGCTCGTGGGCCAGTACCGAAGCAAACAACATCAGTGCCGAAGCCAAACCCAGCACCCAGGGCAGCGCCCCACCCAAGTAGGGAAACGCCACCGCCAAACCGCTGCCGTACTGCCAGGTCACCAGCAGCAGCACCAAAAACCACGACACATTCACATAAAAGGGAATGCCAAACAAATTCCCTACTCGCAAGTTGCCATTCATAGGGCACCTCATAATCAAAACCTGAGGATAGAGAGGGCCATCCTGGGACGTAATTCTCTATCCATGGCCTCATTGTAACGAACTGTTAACTAACCTCTCATCTGTCCGTAGTGGGGAGAACCGAAGGATTCTGGATGGGTTAGCGCCGGGGCACAACCAGAGGTTCATGGCTCTATCACTGGCACCAAAGCCAAAATCTCTTTGCCGATCGCCACATAGTCTTGCCAACTGGCCTCCGCCTTGGGGTCTTTGACATCGTAGACCGCCGTACCGGCTAGGGCCGCCTTTTGAAAGGCCGCATAGCGACGAATGCCCCCCGCCAGCAGGGGCAGACCGGTCGTGGTGAGCATAGCCCGCACCTCCGCCCCCGCCCGACTGGGGTACGGGGGTATCATCGTCAGCAGGATGCGGTAGGGCTGGCTGGGTATGCCAGCCAGGTGTTGCACCGTCAGAGCCAGGGCATCTAACGCCAGAATATCTGGCGTCGTCGGCAGCACCAGTAAGTCACAGGTGGCGGCCAGCTCGGCTAAATCGTCCCTGGTGGGGCGCGCCGGGGTGTCGATCACCACATGGCCATGGGGGCGGGGAATATCGTTAGCCTGCCAAGGGTCAACCACCCAAAAGGGCAGCTCACCGCGGCTGGCCCAGGCCAAGGCTGAGCCATTGGGGTCGGCATCTATCAGCAGCGTTTCGGCATGGCCCTGGAGAAAAGCCGCCAGATGGATAGCGGTGGTCGTTTTGCCTACGCCCCCTTTAAAGCTAGCGACGGTCACAATCATCGGGTTGTGTAGCTCAAAACTCCCAGGGTTCTCTCTCCTAGGGTATAGTCAATTGCCAGCGGCAACGGGAGAACCATTGCAGGCAACACCGTAGAACTTCCGAGGTTATGTGAGCCGTCTTTAAAGCTGGCCGTGATATTTCTGTAAACTCTCAGTGATCATACCCAGGGAGGTGGCTGATTAGGTAAGGTAGACCTAAGCGCTAACAGGGCGGCTTAGTTTTTCATAACTTGCACGTCAGACAGGCGTCTCCTGATGGGGTTTCCCCCGGCTTATGCCGGGGGTTTTTATTTGCAAGGGCGATCGCACGCCACCACAAACACTGCATTCAAGTTGATCGAGAGCCGCAACCTTGTCACAATAGGTACATAATCAGCGATTCAACTTTTTTGGCGGTGCTCCCCTGCAATGAACTCGATTGGCATTTTCAGCCTGCTGCTGGCGCTACCAGCGGCGGGGCTAGCGGTCTACTTTCTGACACCCCGCCGTTACGAGTCTGCCGACTCGGTGGCCAACTCCTACGACCAGTGGACTGAAGACGGCATTTTAGAATTTTACTGGGGTGAGCACATTCACCTCGGTCACTACGGGTCGCCGCCGCGCCGCAAAGCCTTTTTGGCCGCCAAGGCAGATTTTGTCCATGAGATGGTGCGCTGGGGGGGCTTAGACCGCCTGCCAGCGGGCACCACCGTGCTCGATGTGGGCTGTGGCATCGGCGGCAGCAGCCGAATTTTGGCCCGCGACTACGGGTTTGCGGTCACCGGCGTTACTATCAGCCCCAACCAAGTCAGACGGGCGCAGGAGCTGACTGCCGCTGGGGTCTCGGCCCGGTTTCAGGTCGATGACGCCATGGCGCTGTCGTTCCCCGATGCCAGCTTTGATGTGGTTTGGTCAGTGGAGGCTGGCCCCCACATGCCCGACAAGGCCGTATTTGCTCGCGAGCTGCTGCGGGTGCTAAAACCCGGCGGTATTTTAGTCGTCGCCGATTGGAACCAGCGGGACGATCGCAGGGTTCCACTCAACGCCTGGGAAAAGCCGGTAATGCGACAGCTGCTCGACCAGTGGTCTCACCCCGCCTTTGCCAGCATTGAAGGCTTTGCCGAACAGCTAGAGTCCACAGGGCTTGTGGCAGGCCAGGTCGACACCGCCGACTGGACCCAAGCCACGCTGCCCTCATGGCTTGATTCGATCTGGCAGGGCATTGTCCGGCCAGCGGGGCTAGTCAAGTTTGGCCTGCCGGGCTTGATAAAGTCGGTGCGGGAAGTGCCCACCCTGCTGCTAATGCGGCTAGCCTTTGGCGCTGGGCTTTGCCGCTTTGGCATGTTCCGAGCGGTGCGGGCTGAGGTCGCTGCTGCCCCACCCCCAGTGACCACCGCCGCCCATAATTACCCCACCTAACCAACCTGAGTTTGGGATTGGAAAAGTCCTTAACGAAGCAAGCCCACTGTCCCCTCCTGGGAGGGGTAGGGGTGGGTTGGTCCATGCCAGATAGCAACCCGTCCACCCATGGACGGTTGCCTCTGCCCATCTCTCCAAACTAGGAGACTATTCAGCCACTTCGGTAGACTCGCCAGTGGTCGCTACAGGTTCAGTAATGGCTTCGGCCTCGGCTTCAGCAGCCTTTTTGCGGTCTTCACGCTTTTTGCGATCGGCGGCGATCACGTCTTTCATCACCTCTTGGGCCTGGGCAAACTTCTCCAGGTTGCTGCGGTAGAGTTCGACATCCTTTTGCAGCTTGTCGGTAGAGAAGTTAAGCTTTTCGCCCAGGCTCTTAAACAGCGCTTCGACGGTCTCTTTGTCCTTTAATTCGTCGTCTTTGGCGACGGCTTCTACCAGGGTGTAGAGACCAATGCCAAAGGGGCGGCTGTACTTAAACTTTTCTTTGCCCGCTACGGCAGATAGGGTACCGCGCAGGCCATCGCCACCATCACTCAGATTCTCAAACTGTCCTTTAAGGTCGTCGAGAGAGAGCCCATTTACGGTATTTTTGACCGCTTCGGCGTCACCCCGATAATGCTCAGGAGTGCTGTTGATCGATCGGCACAAAGCATTAAAAATGGAGGCCTTGTCGGCCTCAGGCTCGTAGCCCACCATGAAGCGATCGAAGGTGGTGACCACGCCCAGGGCGTAGATAGGGTCGTAGGCAAAGTCAACGTTGACCGAGAGCAGGTGCATTTCTACCATCAACTCGTCTACCACGCGCCGATAGATGGAGTTGATAGGACGAGTGTGGTGGGCGTAAAAGTCGCGCTTGGCGTCAGATACGGTGCGTACGGGTGCGTTGTTCACAGCCTAGGGTTCAAATATTACAGTTCTTATATTGTCTCGTGTGACTGTGCCTTTGCCAACCTACTAGCCAAAAGCTGGGGATCGCAGAGTCATAGGTGGTCTGTGGAGGCAGGCATCCAAGCTCCCCCGCCTCCCGACTCCCTACCCCTGGGATCTCCCTAGCTTTTTGCGAACTTTAGTGACGGTACGCCGCAGCCACAGGCGAGCCAGGCGCGATTGGGTCAGGTCATGAATGTCGGCGGGGTGCTTGGCGCGGTAGTCGAAAAACTGGTTGATCTCTTTGAGAATCACCGCCAGCCTTGGCATTAGGGCGTCGGCGCGGTAGGGGGCTAGATCTGCTGGGGTCATGGCAAGGGGGACAGGAGTTTGGCAGGCGGTGAGAATGCGATCGCAGTCATACCCCACCGAGTGCACGCCGATCTTGTAGCAGTTAAACCCAGGGTCTAGATAGTCGGCTAGCGCTCCGTTGACGCTGCTAAAGACCTGGCAACCGCAGGCCATCGCCTCCATTGGGGGCAGACCAAACCCCTCGCTCACCCGGCTTAGCGCCCAGTATTCTGCCGAGTCGTAGAGAAAGACCTTGCTGCGGTTGAACAGCACCGAGAGGTCATCCACAAACCCGGTCAAAGTGACCACGTTACAGCGGGTTTCTAGGGCTGGCACCAGCTGGTTGAGGAGATAATCTGACGACTTGCGCACCTGCACCAGCACGTCGATATCCCTGGGCTGGGCTTGGTTAGTAAACTCCGGCGAAATCTGGTTGGGCAGATAAAACAGCAGCCCCGTGGGCCGTTTTTGCCCCCAGTAACCCATAGAGTTGCGGCTAACGGTGAGAATCGGAATCTCCCCCGGCAGGGTAAACCCGTAGCCACTGCTGTGGGCGTGATAAACCACTTGGTGGCCCCGCAGTCGCTTCACCAGGCGGGGAATGTGAAAACCCCAGCTCACCACAAAAATGCTGTTGTCAAGATTGGGCTGCCGCAGCAGGTCGTCGAGAAACAAGGTGTCTGACTCCCGCTGGTCGTAGGTGACCACCTCGGCAGAGCAGACCTGCTGGGCCAGCTTGAGCATCTTAAGCTCAGCAAACAGCCCGCCACAGTGGTAGCGCTTGCCGGTGCCCGGCACAAGAAAATAGAGGTGACGCATGGGGTTGGCGATCCTGAGACTCATCCAACCACTATGATGCTTGCTGGAGAACGCCTTAGGGCATTTCATCCCCAAAACATCCCAATGCAGACTGAGCCAAAGCCTGATTTCGGCCCTCGGCCCCTCCTAGTGAGGCCCCAAATCGAAATTAAATTGGTCTGGGGGTGGGCCAGGCTAAAGTTGGGCTGCGAGGCCAGCGAGGAATCTGGAGTTTTTCCACAGGCCAAACCCCACAGTTGGACAGGAATGGGGTTTATCTAACCGGAACAGGGACGAGTTGACCAGCCCAGCGCCGCCGGCTGTAGACCTGAAACAGCTGCTTGCGTCGCCGCTGCCGAGGCGGGCCGGTCAAAATCGCCAGGCTGTAGGCCACCAGGTAAACCCCAGCCCAAATACTGTAGGCATGGACAGACACAGTCCACTGAGGGCCACCGTTATAGACTAGGAGCCGGGTGCCCAGGTCTGCGAAATAGATGCCAAATATCGCCCAGCGCACCAGCGGAAAACACTTTCTCGCCAGGGGATATCGAGCTGAGCCGATAAATAAGACGGGGTATTGAAGATACATCAATAAAAAGAACGCCATGGCAAACACAATGCCGATAGCCGCCAAAATTGGGTGGGTTTCCCCTTGGGAATGCAGGGTTAGGCCAATGGCCAACAATATAGCCGCAGTCACGTTGCTCATCGCGATCCCTTCAACAGTCGCTGTTTTATAGCAGAGATTGTTCTCGGAGATAGAGTTCCCAACCTCGGGCAAAGTTAGTCAACTCAGCAATTTCTTTAAAGTTGCGTCAAGGTGAGCCCTGATGGGGAGTGGTCAGCAATCACCGTGAGTTTCCCCCAGATTGGCATAGCACTATTTTTTGCCGGTGACGCCCAAGGTGATGTCTGGGAATTTTCCTTCCCCATGGTAGGCACGGCCCACCCTCCAGCGCCGAGGATGTTGTCTACAAGCGGTCTTTGTTTTTGCTGCGCACCCGGTCGTAGAGGCTTTCCATCGCCTCAATAAACGAGTTGTCACGGCTCCAAAAAGCGGGAAAATCGCCCTGCTTTTTGACCAAAATGGCAGGCACTGCCGATGGCGTGGCGACTTCAATGGTCTGGGGCAGGCGCTTCTCTCCCTGCCAAAACGCCTTCAGGCTAGGAGCCGACGCTTCGGCGACCTGGGGCTGGGTGTAGTAGTGCTCTACGGGGTCGGGGGGGCACACCTGGGCCGAGAGCTCTGCTGAGAGAGCCTGGCCGAGGGGCGATTTGGCTAGCTCTGCCTGGAGCTCGGCCCTGGGCAACCCTCGCAGCTCGAAGAGCAGGAAGGGATCGCGATCGAGCTCGGCAGCAATCAGGTAATAGACCCCGGCGATGTGTTTGCAGGGGTTGCTGTAGTCGGGGCAAGAGCACTGGGTCTTAAAGTCTTTGGCGCTGGCGGGCAGCAAGTTTAGCCCCAGGGTTTTGAAGCTGTCTTCGATATTGTTGGGCATTTCGTTTAGCAGCAGCCGGGAGATCAGGCTGGCTTTGGAGGCGACCAGGGCGATCGCCGCTGCCCACTTGGCTTTGCTGATGGGGGCAAAATCAATGGTGGTTGTGTAGAGGGGTTCTTTGGTTACCCCAAAGTAGGGGTTCACCGACCCGCGCACATTGGCGGTGACCAACCCACCGTCAATCTCAAAGCTTTTGACCTTGCCGCCGCTGGCGTAGGAGCGCCCCCGCTGCAATCGCCCCGAGTCGGTCAGGCGCTCGATCGCATCGATAAAGTTTTTTCCCCACCAAGTGCGGCTAAACGTTGCCATCGCCAAGGTCCAATGCTGGGTTTATTGTAATCCGAGCTTACCCATCGGGCAGGGTAAGACCGCTCTTGCCATCGGCCGAGCCTGGTCGTTAGTCATACCCAGTCTGGCTCAGAATCTGTAGGTTTTGCTCAGGGCCCCTTAACCTCTCGGGTTAGATGGGGTCTATCGGTGCGATCGCTCAAGCGCGAGATAGCGTTCTCTCTCGCTAACCCATCCTCGGGCAGATGTACTCTCGTCAGCGCTTCGATAAAGTTCCGAATGACAAATTCCTAGGGGTCATTTATGCAACGCCTGTTGATGCACAACCCCATCGCCGTGGCCGCCCTGTGGATTGTCGCCTACGTGCTGATCTGCCTGTTTCCGCTGGCGGTGGCGCTGTTGCACCCTACCCCGGTGAATCGCAGCTTCTGGGTGGAGTTTTCTGTCGCCCTGGGCTTTATTGGCCTAGCGATGATGGTACTCCAGTTTGTGCTGACCGCCCGAGTCAACCGCATCGAGACGTCCTACGGCAGCGATATCTTAATTCAGTTTCACCGCTTTACCTCCCTAGCCGCCTTTGCCATGGTGGTGGTGCATCCGATCATTCTATTTATCCACGACCCCGAGACGCTGCAACTGCTGAACTTTCCCCAGGCACCGCTGCGGGCACAGTTGGCCACCATCGGCACCCTGGCATTTTTGGTCATGGTGGTGACCACTATCTGGCGACAGCCATTAAAGATTCCCTACGAACCCTGGCGGCTGTTGCACAGCGTGCTGGCGGTGCTGGCGGTGGGCTTTGGCTTTGGCCACGCCATGCTGGTAGGCAACTACCTGAGTCTGTTTTGGCAGGTAGTGCTGTGGTCTGGGCTGGTGCTGGCGGCCCTGTGGCTGATCGTCTATGTGCGGCTGGTCAAGCCCTGGATGATGACCAAAAAGCCCTACCTGGTAGAAGCGGTGATTCCCCAGCGGGGCGACGTCTATACTCTGGCCCTGCGTCCCCACGGCCACGACGGTTTTACCTTCGAGCCGGGGCAGTTTGCCTGGTTGACTCTAGGGGTCCATCCCGTACACATGCGAGAACACCCGTTTTCCATGTCCTCATGCGCGGATCAAGGCGATCGCATTGAGTTTGGCATTAAAGCGCTGGGCGACTTCACCAGCCGCATCAAAGACGTGAAACCGGGCACCAGGGCCTACCTGGATGGCCCCTACGGAGTATTTACCACCGAACGCTACTGGGACAGCGCTGGCTTTGTGCTGATTGCGGGAGGCATTGGCATTACGCCGATGTATAGCATGATCAAAACGGCGATCGCCCGTCAAGATGACCGCCCCTTCTTGCTGATCTATGCCGCCAAATCCTGGGACGAGTTTACCTACCGGGAGGAGATAGAGGCGATGAAAGACCAGCTAGATCTAACCATCGTCTATATTCCCCGCGAGGGCCACGACAGCTGGGAGGGCGACACGGGCTACCTAGACAAAGCCTTGCTCGATCGCTACATTCCCCTACACCGAGGCAGCCGCCAATACTTCATCTGCGCTGCCCCAGTGATGATGGACGCGGTAGAAGCCGCGCTGTTTGACCTAGATGTGCCTGTACCCAACGTCCATATGGAGCACTTCAATCTGGCTTAGATCGTTCTAACAAAAGGCTCGCCCACGATATCGCCGCAACTGACCCAGCGAGCCGAGTTTGCCCCTGGGCAGGAATGTTGTTTGAGCTGGAATACTGATAGGAGATAGGAGACCCTATGCGCTACAGCATCATGCTGCAAATCGTGGTGGGCACCACGCTCATTCTAGTGGGAGCGGGGGCTTTCTTTGGCTGGTTGCAAACCCGTCCGACCGCAGACCCCAGCGCCTCTCGCCTGGGTATTGCCAGCCCCTTGGCCCAGGGTTAGAGGTCTGGGCTATTGCCTGCGAATTGATCGGCTCTACACCGCTGCCAACTCAGGCTTAGCCGCCACAGCGCTGCCGTCTAGGGGCACCGATGCGTAGACTTCGGCAGAGTTGTTAGGGCTTTCGATTAGCTTCACCTTGTGCAAGCTAGCGCCTAGGTCAGCGATCGGCCCTTGCAGCAGGTCGCGAATGTGGACTGCGATATTCTCGGCGGTGGGCACCACCTCGGCAAAGTAAGGAATGTCTTTGTTGAGGAAGGTGTGGTCGAAGGGCTCTACTACGTGATTATCAATGGCAGATTGGAGGGCAACTAGGTCGACCAGCATACCGGTGCGGGGGTCGATTTCTCCCTTGACGGTGACCTCTAGGTGATAGTTGTGGCCGTGGCCATTGGGGCGGGCGCACTTGCCGTAGATCTCGCAGTTTTCTTCGAAGCTGAGGCGGGGCGAGGCCAGGCGGTGGGCGGCGCTAAAGTGGGTGCTGACGGTGAGAAAGGCTTCCATGGCGTTACCTGAGTAGTCGGACCAGAGTTCGGGATGCTCGAAAAGCTGAATGTTGACGATGGGCAAATGGGGGGCGAGGCGATCCCAGATGGCTTTGGCCATAAATTCGGTGGTGGGCAGGGTGCGCTCAAACTCGGGCCAGACATCGTTGAGGTAGGCAAAGTCAAGCTGGCTGGTGACTTCTTTTTTGATCACATGCTTAACGTCAGACAGGTTGAGCACCATGCCGTACTCATCGAGATCGCCCTCCATGGCCACGTAGAGCACGTAATTGTGGCCGTGACCAGGGGCATTGGCGCAGAGCCCGAACTGCTGAATATTTTCAGCCTCGCTGAGCTCGGGCAGCCAGTAGCGGTGACTGGCAGAAAACTGCGCCCGGCGATTGATAATGCATTTCATAGATGGGGCAACCCCGCAGATGGTGGGAGGCAGTTGTTAAGCAACTGTTACATATCCAGCATAGTCTAATGGCGGCAGCCCGACAGCATGGGCACGGCGATCGCGGCCATTTCCGCCCAGACAAGTCTCGCCTCTGCCTGCGGGAGATTTTGCTCTCGAAAGTAAAGAATTGCAGCGTTGCGATCGCCGCCCTTTTAACGCCCAAGCCTTGTCTAGCCAGGCTTTCACACCGACGGATAGGGCATGAGTCAAAATCCCATGAGTTGCTGACATCTGGAATATTCGGTAAAATCGAATACAGAAAGTAAGTTGACGTTCATCTGAGGCCATCCGGGGCATGTTGCTCCCGTCGCGCCCTAGACGGAAGTAAGGAGCCTGACTCCTGAAGGAACGCACCCTGCTTAGGCAGTTTGTTAAATCCTTAGTCAACAGGAGGCGTGACATGAAACTTTGCTATCGCGGCGTAGATTACGACTATAACCCGCCTTCTCTCGAAGTGCGTGACAGTGAGCTGACCGGGTGCTACCGAGGTCGCCCGACTCACTTTAAGTATGTGAGCCACATGCCGGTACCCCAGCCGGTGGCCAACTACACCTATCGCGGTGTGGACTACAGCACCAATGCCCTAGGGCAGGTACAGCCTCCGACGGAGGTGGCCCAGCGTCAGCCCATTTTTCAGGCCGGGCGCGCGGCCGCAGGCTCAGGGCTAAAGGCGCGGCGACATCTGCTGCGCGAAGCGACGGCGGCCCACCGCGTCAACGTTCAACAGTCGATCCAGCATCGTATTGAGGTGGCTCGTTCTCAGGGGAACGATCAGCTGTTACGTCAGCTTGAGGATGAGCTACATCAGCTCGCTTAGTTTGCGCCGTCGATTCAGCTTTGTGCTGTAGCTGGAGCAGTGAAAGGCATTCCGAAAGGGGTGCCTTTTTTTTGATCACACCCTGTTGTGTGCTGGCAGGCAAAGCGGGCGATCGCCACTCACCTCGTCCCCAAACGAGTACCACAGCCAGGGCAGCCCCCGATCACTTCGCCCGCTGAGGCTGGTGGGTATGACCGCCGGTTAAGGGGCCATACGGGCGATCGCGCCTACCGTTCCCTCGGTTGCCGTCAGGTAGTCTGGGGGGGCCAGCCACAGCATTAGCCCCCGCTTGCCCGCCGACACCGCCACCCGGTCAAAAGTGAGGATTGACTCATCTACATACACTGGGTAAGCCTTTTTGGTGCCCAGGGCAGTGACGCCGCCGCGAATGTAGCCGGTGAGGGGCTGCACATCTTTGAGGGGCACGGTGTCGGTCTTGCGATCGCCCGCCAGCACCGCTAGAGCCTTTAAATCGAGCTGGGCACTGCCGGGGATGACGGCCAGGCAGACGCCGCTGCGATCGCCCTTCACCACCAGCGTCTTAAACACCTGCTCCGGCGGCAGGCCCAGTTTGGCTGCCGTGCTCTCAGCGGCCAGATCGTCGGGGTCGACGTCATACTCCAGCAGGTCGTAGGGCAGCTGAAGGCGATCGAGCAGGCGGGCGGCATTGGTTTTGCCCATGGTGTCTCCTAGGTGCTGCGATCGCTCGTCAGCCCCCCCTGCACTGGGTCAAACCCAGCTGGAAAATGAGTCTCCTGGGGGTCGTAGTCGGCGGCGGCGAGGGTTGCCCCGGTGAGGTTGGCCGTCTTGAGGTTAGTGCCAATCAGCATGGCTCCGCGCAGATCGGCCCCAGACAAATCGGCCTCAGCCAGATTGGCATAGCTCAGGTCAACCCCGCGCAGGTTAGCGCCGGTTAGGTCGCTGCCACTGAGGTCGGCATAGCTCAAATCAGCTCCCTTCAGGTCAACCCCGGCCAGGTCGGCCTCTGAGAGCATCAGGTTGGCAAAGTCGCGCCGTCCAGCGGCGTAGGTTTGCAGCAGCGCCACGGGGGTGGTGATATCGGCTACGGGCTGGGTCATGGGCAAGGCTGAACTAAACTCCTTTAGCTTAGAGGCTAGCGGGGGGCATAGGCCGCCGTTGTAAGCATCTTTTACGTGGCTCGGTATGCAGCCGTGGCCATCCCCAGAGCGGTTAAGCGAGGCCATCACCTAGCGGGCCGCCAGCTGAGACATGACATCGACTACTTTTGCCCCGCGACTTACCCCTTATTCTGTTGCTGAGAGGGCGCCCTTGAGAGGTTGTCCTGAAAAATAAATGAGGAGTTGGTAGTGCAGGGATTTTTGATCGTGGTGTTGGGTTCACTCTGTCTGGCCCTACAAAATGTGGTGGTGCGAGTCATTTTTTCGGAGAGCAGTTTGCTGGGGCAGGCTACCTGGGGCGGGCTGCTACCGCCGACCCTAGGGAATTCTCTATTGGTCTTGCAGCTGCGATCGCTGCTGATCTTGCCAGTTATGATCTGGCTCGCCTACCGACTGTACCCGACCACCACCCAGGCCCTGCACCAGCTACGCCAACCCCAGCAGCGATCGACCCTAGGGCTGGCATTGCTGGGCAGCAGCTCGTTGTATATCGCTATGGCCCTGCTATTTGTGGCGATCGCCTCCATCCCCGCCGGGGTAGCCACGGTGTTGTTTTTTACCCATCCAGTGATCACGGGGCTGCTGTCATGGCTGGTGCTGGGCCAGCGCCCCAGCCGTCTCCGGCTGATGGTGACGGTGGGCGTCTTGATCGGCTGCGGGCTGGTAGTGCCCAGCTTCGCGGGGGCAGCGGACGGGGCGCTGGGCCTAGGGGTGGGAGCGGCTCTGGGGGCCAGCTTGGCCTACGCCACCCAGACCGTGGTAGCGCAGATCTGCTTTCGGCAAATTCACCCCGTGCCCTACACCCTGATCAACTTTGCTGTCATGGCCTTGCTCTCAACCCTGAGCCTGGCGTTTGTGACCATTGAGGTACCCCTGGGGCAGTGGGGGCCGCTGGGGCTGCTGAGCCTGCTCACCGCCGGGTTGACCTTGCTGGGGCAGCTGTTTTACAACATCGGCATTCACCTGGTGCGGGCGGCCTCCATGGCGATCGTGGCGGTGAGCAATCCGGTGTTTACCGTGGTTATTGCCTGGGTGGTGCTCCAAGAAAGCCTCCAGGCCCGTCAGGTAGCGGGCATCGCACTGGTAGTAGCCAGCATCGTCACCCTAGGGCAAGAGCACCTGGGGCAGCGCGATGCGCCCTCGACCTAAGCGTGTTCCAACTAATAGCAAAGCAAGTCCGAGTCACCTAACCCCAATTGCCAAAAGGCCAAACCGCAGGGGCAAATGGCATTCGCCCTGTCAAATCGGTGGCAGTCAAGCAGAATTTGATATAAATACTTGTCTAATAATGTCTGAAATTTCACCGCGACCAGACCGACGAGCCAACGCTGAACCCAGGCGAGAAAGTCGTTGATAACTTGAGGCATGAAGAAGAATATTGTCTAGTCGAAACACCCTTAACCGTCATCAATTGCTCAAAAAGTTAAGCAGACTTGCTCAGCCAGCGGTATGCTAAGGCCGTTTATTGCGTGTACCAAACCCCGTGGTTAAAAACCGATCTGCGGCCCTGGCGGCGGCATTGTTTATTCCGGCAGCGGTGGGGCTCCTGTACCAGGCTGTCCAGCCCCAGCCCTGGCCTGATCGACTGCTGTCTATAGCTTTAATGCTGATGAGTCTAGAACAGGCTCATATGGCCCGCTTCGACCTGCAACAGGTGGATCGGGTAGAGCGGCATCAGCCCGATCACCGACTACAGCGATTTCGGCGGGTGGTTTGGCTCACCATTGCCGGTCAGGTGGTGGGGTTTTCGGTGGCGGCACTGGGATACCTAGGCTGGGGCATGGCGCTGATTTTACTCAGTCTGGTGGAGTTTAACCTAGCCGCAGGTGTTCGGCTAGAGCCCGACAGCCCGACGCCGATTCAGCCTGGAGGCTGGCGATCGCGCTTTCCGGTGCTGGTGTTAGATGTCATCACTCTGGTGCTGGCGCTACTGTGGATCGCTAAAACGGCCCAGTCTTGGGTAGCGGGCGGAGTATTTACCATCACCATGGTCTATGGCGGTAGCAAACTGGTGAGCTATCTTACTGCCGCCCTGCGATCGCAGGGCGCAACTGGCTCAGCGATCCATATCGCCCACACCGCTCAAGAGCATCCACAGCCCCCCCAGCAAAATTAGTAGGGCGGTGCCGCCCATTGCTGCATCTAGCCAGGGGGTTGGTGCCATGAGAATCACTGCCGCCGCAAACGTTTAGGGCCAAATTCTACTGCATTTAGACTGGGGAGAGGCTGAAGTCTGATGCAGGTGCAATGGTTTGTCAGCACAGCCCTAGTCCTTCAGGTGACCTTCCCAAGGCTGGCCACCTGCCCCCTACTACTCCTCGCTCTCATCTCGAACGGTGTCACTGGCGATGGGCTCGCCATTGTCATCTTCGCTGTAGCCGCTGTCCTCATCGTCGGGGGCCTGGCTGCCGCCGCCGACGGCCACCAAGTCGATCTGCTGGCGATAGTAGTCGACACTCTTGACCTGCACATCGACCTTGTCGCCAAGGCGATATTGCTGGCGATTTTTGCGGCCCACGAGTTTTTGCTGGCGGGCGCGGTACTCGTACCAGTCGTCCTTGAGCGAGCTAACATGCACCAGCCCCTCTACCAGCAGCTCTTCGATCTCCACAAAAAAGCCGTAGGACTGCACCCCGGTGATCAACCCGTGGAAGACCTCGCCCGTGTGCGATCGCATAAACTCGGCCTTCTTCAGCCCCTCCAGGTCAGACTCAGCCTCTTGGGCCAGCCGCTCGCGCTCAGTCAGGTGAATGGCAATGCGGGGCAGGTCATCCTCTAGCTCGTGCTGAATTTCGGGGGGCAGCACATTCCAGTTGACCTGGCCGTGGCAGGAGCTGTGGCGCAGGTTGGCCGGGTCTTTGGAGCGGGTGGAGCGGCGATCGCGCCCCGACTCAAACACCGCGTGCAAAATGCGGTGCACCAGCAAATCAGCGTAGCGGCGCGAGGGCGAGGTGAAATGGGTGTAGCCGTCGCTCAGCCCCAGGCCAAAGTGCAGGTCGGCATGGACACTGTAGAAGGCGGGCTGAATAGTCTCCAGCAGCAGGTAGGTGAGAATTTTTTCGGCCTCCGAGGCAGCAAATTTCTCCACAAACCCTTGGTAGTCCTTGGGCTGGGGAGAGGTTTCATCCGCCAGCGTCAGCTGAATATCCATATTTTCGGCCAGCTTCACCAGCTCCTGCACGTCGGGGGCGTCGGGGGCGCGGTGCAGACGGTAGAGGGCAGGCACCCCCAGGGCCTTGAGCTGCTGAGCCACCAGCTGGTTAGCTAGCAGCATACACTCGGTGACAATCTGGCGAGAGGGCAGGCTGGTGGCCGTCACCATCACCCCTAGCAGCCCCTCGTCGTCGTACTGAAACTTGGGCGATCGGTAGTGGGCCAGGGGCTCGCCCGCATCGGCGGGAAAGTCATACTCCGGCAGGTTGAGCTCGAAGGAGCCCCGGTGCAGCCGCTGACGCTTGATGGCCTGGCTCAGGTAAAGCAGGTTATCAAGCAGGTCGTACACCGGCTCCAGCGATTTTAAGGCTTTGGGTTTAATACCCAAGCTCGTGATCACATCGGTGTTGTCGCGCTCAATCACCGCCTGGGCCTCTTGGTAAGAGATTTGGTGGTCAACGGCGACTACCGTCGGCTGCACCTCATACTCCAGTACGGCACCAGTGTCGTCTAGGGTGACCAGCACCGAGATGGCCAGCCGATCTTTGCCCGCCAGCAGCGACCCCAGCGGCCCCGATAGCGGCGGTGGCAGCATGGGAATGACCTCATCCCCTAGATACACCGAGGTGCCGCGCTTAGCCGCCTCCTGGTCGATGGGGGAATGGGCCTCGACGTAGTGGGCAATGTCGGCGATGTGAATGCCCAGTCGCCATTGCCCGGCGGTGGTGCGCTCTAGGGTAAGAGCATCGTCAATCACCTGGGCATTGGGGCCATCGATGGCGACGGTGAGCACCTCGCGGAGGTCGACCCGGTCTTTGAGGTCGGCCTTGAGCACTCGGGTAGGCAGATTTTGCGCGGCGGTCATCACCGCGTCAGAAAACTTGCGGGGCAGGTCGTGCTTGCAGTAGACAATGTCGATGTCAGCGGCAGCTTCGGCGTCGCTGCCGAGCACCAGAGCCACCCTACCCTGGGGCGGATGCTGACCCAGGGGGTAGCGGACAATTTCTACATGGGCTAGCTGATCAACGGCCTCCGCCAGGGGACTGCCATTCTCCACCAGGGCTAGCTCAAACAGCAGGCGATCGTCGAGGGGCACGGCGCGGTATTCTTCGGCCTCCTGCTTGACGCGGGCCAGCACTGAGGCGTTGGCCCGCTCAAGAATGAGCTGCACTTCGCCCTCGGGGCTGCGGCGACGGCTGCCCTCCTTAGTGACTTTGACCAAGACGCGATCGCCATTCCAGGCCGTATTCAGCTGGCTTTCGCGCACGTAGATATCGTCGGCCCCTTCCTCATCTTGAATGGCAAAGCAAAAGCCCTTGCTAGAGCAGCGCAGTTTGCCTTCAACTACATTTTCCGCCAGGTCGCGGCGATACTTGCCCCGCTCTTTGACCAGCACCCCTAGACGCTCTAGGGCATCGACGGCGATCTGTAAATCGCGCTGGCTGGCGTCATCGTTGCAGTGGAGCTTTTTTTCTAAGGATTTTAGGGTGTGGGTCTTGTCTTTGGCAAAGCTGGCCAGGAGAGCCGCGATCGAGAGTTCCATGTAGCGAATGGTTCCTAAAACTGTTCATGACTGGAGTGCCCAGGCCAGGCGATCTGCCAACATCAGCAACGCTTGGCCAAACTACCCGCCTGCGGCAACGCGACAAAACCACAACCCATGCTGGAGTTGGCGCTGTAGCAAAATCGGCCCTAACCGCACTCTCAAAGCACCGCTGGAGATGACCAGATGCCTGGCCTTTGTCCGCAGCCGAAAGTACAGCCGACGCCAAAGTGTAACCGCTACAGCTGTAGATGAACCGGGCTTTGGGTGGCAACGCAACCCTGGGCAGGCCCACAGGGAGGGCATTCATACCCCCAGACCACGTTACCTTTCCAGTTTCTCAGGAAACGGGACGCTGTCAAACCTTTTTGTCAATGATAGGCAACGTTTTGTAAATGGCCTTGGGTGTCGAGTTTCAGGTCTGCCCCTGTCAGGGTGTTGGCACTCACGGCGATGGTGCGGCACTAAACCAGCTAACGGGCCAATTTCTAGAACTTAAACAGCTCATGGTCTGGCCTTGCGTCGGTAGGCCCAGGCTGCTGCCATTCCCTAGGCTTGCAAAGTCAAGATCTCCTGACATATTCGATCTAGAATTGCTAGTTTTCTAGGTAGACCTCCCCCTATGGGCTTGTTTGATCAGGGCAGTTCTCCCGCCGTTAAGCATTTCGAGTCATTCCACCATGGCTACACCTAACCCAGACTTTCCTCACTGGGAAGACGCCGATCCGGCCCTGCGGATGCGGCAGCACAATCGGCTCTTTGGGTGGCTGGCGATCGCGGCAGGGCTGATTTTCTTACAGGGCTACATGATCGCGCCGCTGATTCCCTGCCTGGCCGAGATTGCTCTGGCGACTGCGCCAGTATGGGTCGCTCTTTGACGACCAAACGGTTGCCAAGCGGGCATCGTCACCGATCTGGGAGAGGGCCACAACCTAGGGCAAACCATGGACTTAAAGGTGTTCACCATTTTTACAGGCTTTGGCTTTGGCACTTGGGTCTTTGGCGAAGCCCTGCGCTGGGGGTTTGCCCCACATTGCTGGCCTTGAGAGGTATCCATCAAAGCCATATTTTGCCTCATCCACGCCCCATCTCCCCCGCTCCCCTAAGTTCTCTCACCCGTCACAATGTAGGCCACCCGCTTGCCAATGTTGGTGGCGTGGTCGGCAATGCGCTCTAGGTAGCGAATGGCGAGCACCAGCAGCACCGTTGGCTCAACTGAGCCGACTAGGTCAGTCTGGTGGGCTAGCAGGGCGTAGAGTTCGTCGTAGTCGGTGTCGATGGCGTCGTCTTTTTGCTTAATCTCTAGACCTCTCTCAGCATCGAGGTTGGAGACTGACAACAGGCTCATAGCCACCATCGACCGACAGCGATCGAGCATGGTCTGCACCCGGCCCATCAGCGGGTGTACCGGGTAGGGAAAGAGTTTAATCGCCACCTCACCAACGTCTTCGGCGTAGTCGCCGATTCGCTCTAGGTCGCGAATCATCTGCATAAAAGCCCCGATGCGGCGCAGTTCTTCGCCCTCCGGCGACTGGAGAGTAAACAAGTGCATACAGTCGAGCTCAATCTGACGATAGAACTGGTCGACCTGCTTGTCGTGGGCCTTGAGTTTTTGGGCGGCGTCGAGATTGCGATCGCACAGCGCTTCCCTGGCCAGCACGCAAGAATTTTCGACTAGCGCGCCCATGCGCAGCAAATCTCGCTGCACCCGCAAAATCTGTCGGTCAAAGTCGCCGCGCACCGGCTGAGCTGCATTCACATCAAACATTACTGAGAGGTACCACAGATAGTAAGGGTAGCCGCTGGCTGGCCTAAGCCTACCAGCCCAAGCCGGGGATTGCTACAGCCCAAGGTTTGACTTTGCCCAGCTCTAGCCCCATTAAGCTCTGTAACAGTTAGACCCATGACCCTCGTCAGCGCCCCCATCTTAGTTAACAATCGGTCTAGACCAAACGCCCTGGTTTCAGGGGGTTTAGTTGAGCATTGTTTACCCAGCCTTGAGGAGTATTTACATGCCCCTTTCAGACACTCAGATTTTCATCGCCCTCGCCCTCGCGCTGTTGCCGGGTATTCTGGCATTTCGCCTGTCTACCGAACTTTATAAGTAGGTTAAGGTGTCAACGCACCTGTTGGCGCACTAGCGCCCCTATCTAGGGTAAAAACTATAGTTGACAAAGGGGTTTGGTACTCAAGTACTAAACCCCTTTGTCATGGAACCACAACATTGAGTCTAAGGCCAACGCTGGGGACAAAAAATCTTCGTTTTTTTGATCCCCTCCCCAGGGCGCTCTGCGACCCTAGAGAGGGGTATCTTTATTTCCTAGAAAGCTCCTAAAAGCTCATGGCAGGCTCGTTCTTAATCAGCCCCAGCGCTCCAGAGTAGATCAGTCCGCGCCGGGTATCGAGGGTGAGAATGCTGCCGTCGCGAATGAGTTCGGTGGCATTTTTGACCCCAACAATTACTGGCACCCCCAGCCGTAGCCCAATCACCGCCGCGTGGCTAGTAGGGCTATCGTCTTCGGTGACAATGCCCCCCGCCCGCCGAATGGCGTCGACAAAATCGGCGCTGGTGTGGGGCACCACCAAAATTTCGCCGTCGTTGAAGTCGTTGACCTCCAGGCTGTTGCGGGCCACTCGAGCCCGACCGCTCACTGAGGCCTCGCCAATACCAACACCACGACCCAACACCGCCGTCACCACATCGACCTTGATCAGATCGGTAGAACCCGAAACCCCCTGCAGGGTGCCCGCCGTCAGCACCACCAGGTCGCCGTCATTGAGCAGCTTTTTCTCCTGGGCTACACCCATCGCCGCCTGAAAGGTCTGGGTACTGGAGGGCAGATCTAGCACCAGCAGCGGCCGCACCCCCCACACTAGTTGCAGCTGACGGGCCACATGCACGTGGGGCGTGACCGCCAAAATCGGGGTGTGGGGACGATATTTTGATACGTTGCGGGCGGTGGCCCCAGATTTGGTCAGGGTCATAATGGCGGCGGCATCGAGCTGGGCGGCAATGCGACCCACCGCCTGACTGATAGCGTTGGGAATCGAGCGAGCACCGACTTCTTTGCGATCGCCCAAACTCAGCCCCTCCTGCTCGGTACAGACCGCCACCTTCGCCATGGTGGCCACCGCCTCTACCGGAAACTTGCCCACCGCCGTCTCGTTGGAGAGCATGACTGCGTCGGTGCCGTCGAGAATAGCATTGGCGATGTCAGACACCTCGGCCCGGGTAGGGCGCGGGTTATTCACCATGCTGTCGAGCATCTGGGTGGCCGTAATCACCGGAATGCCAAGGGAGTTGGACATGGCGATCAGCCGCTTTTGCAAAATCGGCACCTCCTCGGCGGGCAGCTCGACCCCCAGGTCGCCCCGAGCCACCATCACGCCATCTGAGAGGGAGAGAATCGCCTCCATCTGCTCGATCGCCTCGTGCTTTTCAATCTTGACGATCACCGGCACATGCTTGCCCGCCGCGCTGATGATCTCCTTGATTTCCAGCACATCCTGGGGGTTGCGCACAAAGCTCAGGGCCACCCAGTCGACTCCCTGGTTGAGGCCAAACAGTAAGTCTTCACGATCTTTGTCGGTGAGCGCCTTGACAGAGAGGTAGACCCCAGGAAAGTTCACCCCTTTGTTGTTCGACAGAGTACCCCCGACCACCACTCGGCAGTGCAGTTCCTGGGCCTCCAGATCTACCGACTCCACCTGCATCTCGACCTTGCCGTCGTCGAGCAAAATGGTGGCCCCGGCGGGCACTTCCTGAGCCAGCTGGTCGTAGGTCACACAGGCCCGCTCCTGATTGCCCACGATGATCTCGCTGGTGAGCACAAACGGATCGCCCTTGGCCAGTGCGATCGCCCCCTGCTCAAATTTGCCCAAGCGAATTTTAGGCCCCTGCAAGTCTTGCAAAATGCCTACGGGCTGGTTGAGCTCAAAGGAGATCTGCCGAATCAGACGAATGCTGCGCTGGTGGTCGTCGTGGCTGCCGTGGGAAAAGTTGAGCCGCAGGGTGGTAGCCCCCGCCTCAATCAGCGCCCGCAGCACGTCGGGATCTTGAGTCGCAGGGCCAATGGTGGCCACAATTTTGGCGCGGCGAAGGGGGGTGCGCAGGGGCATAGACAACCTCTACTGAGAAGGGAACGTTAGGGCAGAAAGCCTCGACTCAAGCTCTGAGCTGACAGCCGCCCTGAGCTAGCAGCCACAGGGCACAGGGATACTAGCATAAATGCCGATGGCCTTTACGCTTTGACCTAAAGCTAGAAAAAATCTCCGTCTTTTCACGGATACTTTTCTCCTGCCCCAGGGATGGGTAGCTGGTCAATCTTCGCGCCCATTGGGCAACGCCAAGGCCCCATCAGGCTAAGGCCATGTCACAAAACTTTATTATTCATGCGTCGTAACGTATACTACCGAAAATACTGGTGTAGGAGCGATGCGTCATGTCGGCGGCAGTTGAGCCCCTGACGATTAGAAAGACTGTACCCCCGGAGCTCTTAAAGACCGAAGGTGGGCTCAGTCTCAATACCCTCATGTTTATAGCCTCCGTTGGGCTAATCAGTCTGTCTACAGTGGGCTACTTTTGCTGGCACTGGGCAGGCTGGTGCGTGTTTTTGATGAATGTGCTGTCGCTGCATCTGTCGGGGACGGTGATCCACGATGCTAGCCACAACTCGGCTCACCGCAACCGTGTGGTGAATGCGCTGCTGGGCCATGGCAGCGCCCTGATTTTGGGTTTTTCGTTTCCGGTGTTTACGCGGGTGCACTTGCAGCACCACGCACATGTCAACGACCCAGAAAACGACCCCGACCATTTCGTGTCTACCGGTGGCCCTCTGTGGCTGATTGCCGCTCGTTTTTTCTATCACGAGATTTATTTTTTCAAGCGCCGCCTGTGGCGTAACTACGAGCTGCTGGAATGGTTTTTGGGGCGTCTCGTGGTGGGTTTGCTGGTGTTTACCGCCTGGCGGTTTGACTTTCTGGGCTACATCTTCAACTACTGGTTTTCGCCAGCGCTGGTGGTGGGCATTGCGCTGGGGCTATTTTTCGACTATCTGCCCCATCGCCCCTTTGAAGATCGCGACCGCTGGAAAAACGCTCGGGTTTACCCCAGCCCCATTCTCAATCTGCTGATCATGGGTCAAAACTACCACCTGGTGCACCACCTGTGGCCCTCGGTGCCCTGGTACAAGTACAAGCCCACCTACGAGGTGATGCGCCCTCTGCTCGACCAGAAGGGCTCGCCTCAGTCTCTGGGGCTGCTCCAGATGAAGGATTTCTTTGGCTTTCTCTACGACCTAGTGCTGGGCATTCGGTTTAAGGGCCACTGAACTCAACCGAGCAAACGCAGCACAAAAGCCCGCTGAGGTCTTCAGCGGGCTTTTGCTTGGCCCTAAGAGGACCTAGAGCTAGCCAGCAATCACCAGATCGGGACGTAGATTTCTTGCTCCCCGGAGGTAGACGTGCTGCACTTTACCCTGGACGACGGGCAACTGCACATGCATCAGCACGCGAATGCAGCAGGGTAGACTGCCCTCGACATGCATGTGTTGCACATCGAGCAGAGCCACGTCGTCCCACTGGGGGCGCTGGCGGGCGATCGCCGCAGGAAAAACCGCATCTAGGTCTCGGGTCACTGAGAAGGTGGCGCTGATGATGCAGGCTGGGTCGAGCTGGTTGCGCTCTTCCAGCGCGTCTAACAGCTCTGTGACCGCTTCACCCATGGCGGCCTCTGTGTTGTCTGCCACCGTTACCGCTCCTCGAATCGCCCACATTCGCCAATCCACGCTGCAACCTCCAAAAGGTCAACTCTGAGCCTGAAACGCTTGCTAGAGTAGCAACCAGGTCAGATGGTTGACTGCATTTTACCGTTTTCATCGTACCAGGGGAGGCTCTAGAGCCAGGGATCTAAATCCCTACACCTAGAGGTAAAGCTGAGATAAGGCTCAGGGGCGATACAGCCACAGGGGCATACCGCTGGTGCTGCGCTCAAACTCCAGCCACTCTAGGGTGGCATTGAGGGCTGGTACCGATAGGCCGACCATCTGGCCACCGTTGACCTGACTGCTGCCAGGCACTAGGCGCTTGAGCAGGGGCTTTTTCTCGTCGAAGGTGATGCACTCTGTTTTGTCAGGGTCGAGGCCCACCAGCTCAGCGGTCCAGCGGCGGGCGTCTTCTTCGCTGCCCAGGCGATCGACTACCCCCAGCTGCACGGCCTGCTCACCCGTAAAAATTCGCCCGTCGGCAAAGCTGCGCACGGTGTCTTCGCTGAGCTGGCGAGCCTCGGCAACGGTTTTGACAAACTGGCCGTAGCTGACGTCGATCAGCTCTTGCAGAATGCCTTTTTCAGGATCGGTCAACTCGCGATCGAAGGCCAGAATGTCTTTGTAGGGCCCAGACTTGATCACCTTAAAAGAGACACCGACGCGATCGAGCAATTTCTCTAGGTTGTTGCCCCGCAAAATGACGCCAATGCTGCCGGTGATGGTGCCGGGGTTGGCCATGATGTGGTCAGCCCCCATGCCGATGTAGACCCCCCCCGAGGCCGAAATATTGCCAAAGCTAGCGACAATTTTGACTTTTTCTTTGAGCCGCTTGAGGGCGGTATAGATCTCTTGGGAGTCACCAACGGTGCCGCCGGGGCTGTCGATACGCAGCAGCAGGGCCGGAAATCGTCTTTCTTCAATGGTTTTGATGGCTTCGAGCAGGCGCTTGCGGGTAGCGGCGGCAATTACCCCGGTGACCTCAATACGGGCAATAGACTTGCGAGAACGGGGGGAAAATGGCCAGACCATAGGGTGCAAAAATGGATGAAGGGTAGACAGCACAGGGCTTGCCCAGGCTGCGCCCTATTGTAGCTAATACAACACTGCGCCGGGCGTATGGGCAGTAGCCTCAGATCAGCGGTACCGATAAAAATCTGAGACCGACAGCCCACCTAGAACTGCGTTAACATTCCTTAAAGAAATTCTTTGCCAAAAGCCGCAGTCTCAAAAGCATCTCAACGTTTGGATGCTTCAGCGTTTTTGGGAATGTGTCGATAACCAACTGGCTAAGGCCATAACAGCCGCTGCGGTCAGCGCTTAACCATCGCCTCCTTCTCCACTCTATGGATTCTCCCGCTGCTCCCCAACCCGTCACTCGCAACCCCCTGGTGCTGATTGCCCCCTTCTTTTTGTGGGGCACCGCCATGGTGGCGATGAAAGGGGCTATGCCCCATACGACTCCCTTTTTTATGGCGGGTGTGCGGTTGCTGCCCGCTGGGGTAGTGGTGTTGCTGGTCAGCCTGCTGCTGGGTCGTCCCCAGGCTATTAGCCGCCAGGGGTGGCTCTGGGTGGCTCTGTTTGCCCTGGTGGATGGCACCCTGTTTCAAGGCTTTTTGGCGGCGGGCTTGCAGCGCACCGGGGCCGGCCTGGGGTCGGTGATGATCGACTCCCAGCCCCTGGCGGTGGCGGTGATGGCGCGGGGTCTGTTTGGTGAGCACATCGGCGTCCTGGGGTGGATTGGGCTGCTGTGGGGGATCGCGGGCATCAGCCTGCTGGGGCTGCCCGACGAGTGGATTTTGTCGCTGCTCCACGGTGATACCACCTGGCTGACGGGGGGTACTGCCCTCAACACGCTGCTGCAAGGGGGCGAGTGGCTGATGCTGCTGGCGGCCCTGTCAATGGCCACAGGTACGATTTTGATTCGCTATGTGTGCCGCCATGTGGACCCGGTGGTGGCGACGGGTTGGCACATGGTGCTGGGGGGTATTCCTCTCTTTGGGCTGTCGGCTCTGGGGGAGGTGCAGCCTTGGCAGGGGCTGACGGGGGTAGACTGGGGAGCGATCGCCTATTCGACTCTATTGGGCAGCGCTCTGGCCTACGGTATTTTCTTTTTTTTGGCCGCCCAGGGCAACCTCACCAGCCTCAGTGCCCTAACCTTTTTGACGCCGGTATTTGCCCTGCTCTTTGGCAATCTATTCCTCGGCGAAACCCTCAGTTCTCTCCAGTGGGTGGGGGTGAGTTTCACGCTGGTTAGTATCTATTTAATTAACCAGCGCGATGCCCTGACCCAGCGGGTACGCCAGTGGCTATTGGCCTATGAAGCCGCGACTCGACCGGCGGAGTCAGACTAGCAGCCCTGGGCAGCCACGTGGGTCTGCCCCTACTCCTTACCCTTCGATTTTCCATGCCATCCCGTCGCCTTCTCCTCGTTTCTACCCCTGTCGGGCCGCTGGGGTCTGGCCTGGGGGGCGGTGTGGAGCTGACGGTGCTAAATCTGGCCCAGGGCCTGCGATCGCGCGGCCATGAGATTACTGTCCTAGCACCTGAGGGTTCTAGCCTGGGAGGCATCCCCCTGGTGACCGTTGCCGGACTGTTGCAGCCTACGGCCCACACCCAAGGGCGAGACGCGGTGGTCATGCTGCCTGCCGACAGCGCCCTGGGCAATATGTGGCACTACGTCCAGCGCCACCAGGGCGAGTTTGATGCGATCGTCAACTTTGCCTACGACTGGCTGCCCTTTTACCTGACAGAGTTTTTTGCCACGCCCGTGGCCCACTTTGTCACCATGGGGTCGTTGAGCAATGCTATGGATGAAGCGATTCAGCAGGTGGCGGGGCGGTTTGCCCACCACCTTGGGGCCTACACCCGCACCCAGGCCGAGACCTTTGGGGTGGCAGAGGCCTTCGAGATTCTCGGCAGCGCCATCGATCTGACAGCCTACGAGTTTTGCCCTACTCCCGGCGATGCCCTGGCCTGGCTGGGCCGCATCTCGCCCGAGAAGGGTCTAGAAGATGCCCTGGCAGCGGCAGCGTTAGCCCAGGCACCGCTGAAGATTCTCGGCAAGATTGAGGATGAGGGCTACTGGCGGCAGATCTGCGATCGCTTTCCCCACGCCGCCGACTGCTATAAAGGCTTTTTGCCCACCGATGAACTACAGCACGTGCTGCGCCAGTGCCGCGCCCTGGTGATGACCCCACGCTGGGTTGAGGCGTTTGGCAATGTGGCGATCGAAGCGCTGGCCTGCGGCGTGCCGGTGATTGCCTACGCCAGGGGCGGCCCCACCGAGATCGTGCATCACGGCAAGACTGGCTGGCTGGTAGAGCCCGACAATGTGCAGGGGCTGAGAGAGGCGATCGCCAAAATCGACCAACTCGATCGCCACGCCTGCCGCCGCCAGGCCCAGGTCGAATACTCGCTAGACGCCCTCGCCACCCGCTTTGAGCAATGGTTCGAGACTATTTTACAATGCCAACCCTAGCCAAAATTGCCTCACTGGGCATGGGGCATGGGGTGCTGGCGGAGATACTCTAGCCGCTGAAAATCATTCAGCAATGCCTGGCGCAGAGACTTGTTGTGGGGGTCAACCCGACGGGCTTTTTTGAGGCAGACCTCTGCCTTAGGCAGATTACCTTGGTTGAGTAGATCATGGCCCCAGCGGTAGTAGGTAATGGCGTGCCACTGACGCACCTCGGGGTCTTCAGAAAAGCGCTGGGCGAGGCCTTCTACTAGGGCTACCGCACGGGGAAACCGCTGCTCACTTAAGAACTCGCGCAGCTGTTTGTAGCTATTGATCTTGAGCTGTTGATCGGTCTCATTTCCCCCAGGAATGGGGCTGACAGTAAACGTAATGTCTTCTGCCGGCGGGGCAGACGCAGGCTGAGGAACCACAGGCTCGGGCCGCTTAGGGGCTGTAGCAGTTGCTGAAGCCCGAGGGCCACGAGTAGGCGGAGGTGCCGAACGATTGGCAGCGGCGGGCAGCGCATCGGCTAGAGCCTGGTAAGCCTGGGTGACTTGAATAAACTTTTCTTTGGCCAGCTGGTCGCCGGGGTTGACGTCGGGATGGTAAAGCCGGGCCAAATTGCGATAGGCCAGCTTGACATGGTCAAAGCTGGCCCCGGTTCTCAGGCCCAGTATGCGGTAGTGATGAGCCAGCGCCATAGTTGCAAACTCGTTAGCAAAGGAGGGGACGTGTGCCGCCTCTATTTTGCCAACTTTAGGCAAAAGTGGCGCAACAAAAAATGGCCCAACCGGTTAGATCACCGCAGGCACTGGGTTAGCCAGCTCCTGCGTGCGCTCTTCGATCACGCGATCGATCAAGCCGTAGGCGACAGCTTCTTCGGCGGACATGAAGTAGTCGCGATCGGTGTCTTTTTGGATCTGCTCAATAGAGCGACCGGTGTGGCGAGCCATCATTTCATTCAGTTCTTGGCGCACCCGCAAAATCTCTTTAGCCTCGATCGCAATGTCGCTAGCCTGGAGCCGCTGTCGCCCGGTGCCACCCATGGGCTGGTGAATCATGATGCGGGAGTGGGGCAGGGCCACCCGCTTACCCTTGCTGCCCGCCGCCAAGAGAAATGCACCCATGGATGCCGCCAAGCCAAGGCAGATGGTGACCACGTCAGACTTGATGTACTGCATGGTGTCATAGATCGCCATCCCCGCCGTTACCGAGCCACCAGGAGAATTGATATAGAGATAGATGGGCTTGCTGTTGTCGTCAGAGTCGAGGTACAGCATCGCCGCCACGATGGAGTTGGCCAGGGTATCGGTCACCTCTTGGCCGAGGAAAATAATCCGCTCCTGGTTGAGGCGGGTGTAGATATCGACCCACTGGGAGTACTGGCTACCGGGCAAACGATAGGGAACTTTGGGAGTACCGATGGGCATGGTGTGCGTCTACCTAAAAATTAAAACTACAACTGCAAGATCGAACCAATCGGCCTAGACCCCGACCCCGGCGGGTACCGGCAGCTCTTTACGGCTGGTGAGCACCCGATCGATAATGCCGTATTCTTT
Source organism: Pseudanabaena sp. PCC 9330 (assembly GCF_055795045.1). Classification (NCBI taxonomy): domain Bacteria; kingdom Bacillati; phylum Cyanobacteriota; class Cyanophyceae; order Pseudanabaenales; family Pseudanabaenaceae; genus Pseudanabaena; species Pseudanabaena sp. PCC 9330. The sequence continues at coordinate 72,511 of NZ_JAYFES010000113.1, forward strand.
AGCCTCTTCTGGATTCATGTAGAACATGCGGTCAGAGTCGCGCATGAGCTGCTCGGGGGTCTTACCGGTGTTCTTGGCGAGAATATCCATCATCGAGCGCTTGTTGTCGAGCACTTCTTTGGCCCGAATCTCAATGTCGGTAGCCTGGCCCTGGGCACCGCTGCGGGGCTGGTTGAGCACAATGCGGGCGTGGGGCAGACTGGCCCGGTAGCCCTTGGTGCCAGAGGCCAAAATAACGGCGGCAGACCCCATCGCCTGGCCAATGCAAATGGTGTGCACGGGGGGCTTGATGTAGTTCATGGTGTCGCAGATGGCAAAGGCTTCGGTGTCGTAGCCGATCATGTTGCCGTCGTACCACGAGGTGCCGGTAGAGTTGATGTAGAAGAAGATGGGCTTGTCGGGGTCGTCGAACTGCAAGAAGAGCAGTTGAGCAATGATCAGCTCAGTGACATCAATGCCCACCTGCTGCTTAACGTCATCCCCAGAGAAGAGGGGCAGCCCCAGATAGACGATGCGCTCTTTGAGCAGCAGCGAGGGCAGATCTGGAGGCGGCGTGCGGTACATTGCATCGCCATACGGTGCCTGCACGGCTTTTATCTCTAAACTCATAGACCGAAGACGCCCAAATACGCGTTTTTAACAGTGTAACGCGGTATAGAGCTGGGTTCTACGCCACCTAGAAGGCGGATATCCTTACCCGCTAGAGCACCAATACCGAATTTGAATTCTATACCCCCGATTCAGTTGGGCAAACAACCGTTTGCCCCTGCGGGATACCTGTTTTGATTCGGGGTTTTTGAACTCGAATTTCGTATTACTCCAAATCCCGCTTGGCTACCCCCGATTCAGCCGGGCGCACAGCGGTGCGCCCCTACAGGTTGCCCGATTGGAAATAGGGAGTATGGAGGTTGGATTCGCCATAAAGCCTAAGGATATTCTTGGCACAGAAGACACGTCCCCCGTAGGGGCACAGGGCCTGCGCCCTTGGGAGGAAGCAAAATCTTAGGTATTTTTGTTGCCAGAATTGTCCTAAACCCGCCCTAGGTGAATAGATCGGGCGAGGTGCGGTGACGACCCACCTGGTAGATCAGCAGCAGGGCGATGACTACGCCGACCAGACCAGCGGCGATCGCACTCACCATCGCCTGAATCGCAATCATGCTGGAGGGGGTGATCAGCCCGCCCGGCACTGCCGCCGCGCCGGGGGTGACCACCGTAGTGCCCTGGGGAATGGTCAGCATTTGAATACTCAGCAGGGTGACTCGCCAGAGGGCCAGCAGCACGCCGATCGCCATCAGCGCCAGGTTGCTGAGCAGCCCTAGCTTGAGGTTGCGCTTCACCGCCGACTTAGCCGGACGCAGGTCGGGGTCGGCCAGCCGCCGCGCCATGTGGATATAGCGAAAACACCAGTAGATGCTAAACAGCAAGATCGCCAGCCCCAGCACCGCTAGCCATAGGCCCCAAGACGATCGCACATCACGCCACCGGGGGTTGACCAGCATACGAGCAATCACCACCACTAGAGGAATAACCCCCAGCAGCGATTGCAGCACCAACCCAGCCCAACCCAGGGTGCGGCAGTAGCGGGCAATTTGAGTGGGGCTGGGGCTAGAGGGTTGGGCGCGAAGGAAGTCGAACATGGGTCAGGGTGGGGGGTACAGATTGTACGTAGGGATGTTGGCTGTAAGAACTATAGGACTGGGCTGGAGGAAATCAGGCAAGTTGTAGTTTTATGACACGCCTCACACATGATCTCTCACTCCTTCATAGGCGCTATCCATAGGAATTTCATAGGAAGTTCAGAGAAAATTAGCACCAGCTTTCTCCAGGGGCTTAAGTTTGTCTGAGATTTATTCGCCTTCCCTGGGGATCGAGCAAAAATCTAGCTACTTTCACCAGGCAGGTAAGCACCGTGACCGCAGAAGCCAATCGCCTTGCAGAAAACCGAGCCAAAACTACCCCCTGGCAAAAGTGGGGGCCTTATCTGAGTGAGCGCCAGTGGGGCACTGTGCGCGAAGACTACAGCAGCGACGGCAATGCCTGGGATTATTTTCCCCACGACCATGCGCGATCGCGGGCCTACCGATGGGGTGAAGACGGTCTCGGCGGCATCAGCGACGACCACAACCTGCTGTGCTTTGCCCTGGCCCTGTGGAACGGTCAGGACCCGATTCTCAAGGAGCGGTTGTTTGGTCTGACCAACAGCCAGGGCAACCACGGCGAAGACGTGAAAGAGTACTACTTTTACCTCGACAGTACGCCGACCCACTCGTACATGAAGTACCTGTACAAGTACCCCCAGGCCAAGTTTCCCTACCAAGACCTAGTCGAGACCAACGCCCAGCGCAACCGCTACGAGCCGGAGTACGAGCTGCTGGATACCGGGATTTTTGATAGCGATCGCTACTTTGACGTGTTTTTGGAATATGCCAAGGCCGACGCCGAAGACATGCTGATCAAAATCAGCGTAGCCAACCGGGGGCCAGAGGCGGCTCCCCTACACCTGCTGCCCACCCTGTGGTTTCGCAACACCTGGTCATGGCTAGAGACGGGCGAAAGGCCGCAGATGAAGGCCCTGGGCAACGGCGTAGTGCAGACCCACATCACCAACCCCAAGCTCACCGACTACCTGGCCGACTACTACTTTTATTGCGACGCCGGGGTGCCGCTGCTATTCACCGAAAACGAGACTAACCAAGAGCGCGTCTTTGGCCAGCCCAACGAGACTCCCTACGTCAAAGACAGCATCAATAATTACGTCATTCACGGGCAGAGCGATGCGGTCAACCCCAATGGGGAAGGCACCAAGGTGTCCCCCTACTACCAACTCACCGTAGGGGCAGGCGAAACCGTAGTGGTGAAGCTGCGGCTGTCGAAAAGCGGCCCTGAGATCGTCGGTGACCCCTTTAGCGATTACTTTGACCAGCAGTTTGCCGCCCGCAAAACTGAGGCTGACGAGTTTTTTGCTACGGTGATGCCTCCCGCCATTCAAGCCGATGCCGATCGCGCCAATGTCATGCGCCAGGCCCTAGCCGGGATGATGTGGACAAAGCAGTACTTCTACTACGATCTCGATCTGTGGCTGCGGGAGCGCGATGTCACCCCCTGGACGCCAGCGGCGAAGAAGGGCCACGTGCGCAACAGCGAGTGGTTCCACATGCTCAACGACGACATCGTGTCGATGCCCGACAAGTGGGAGTACCCCTGGTATGCCGCCTGGGATCTGGCGTTTCACGTCATCCCGATCAGCCTGATCGACCCAGACTTTGCCAAAGACCAGCTGATGCTGATGCTGCGGGAAGATTACCTGCACCCCAACGGCCAGATTCCGGCCTACGAGTGGAACTTTGGCGATGTCAACCCGCCGGTCCATGCCTTTGCCACCTGGGAAATCTATGTGCGCGATCGCGATCGCAACGGTGGTCAAGGCGACCTGGAGTTTCTCAAATATGCCTTCTCGAAGCTGCTGATCAACTTCACCTGGTGGGTCAACCGCAAGGACGAAGGCGGCAACAACATCTTTGAGGGCGGCTTTTTGGGCCTTGACAACATTGGCGTGTTTGACCGTAGCTCGCCCCTGCCCACCGGGGGTCGCCTAGAGCAGGCCGACGGCACCAGCTGGATGGTGTTCTTTAGCCAGCGGATGTTTCAGATTGCCATTGAGCTGGCCCTGCACGACCACCTCTACGAAGACCTGGCGATCAAGTTTTTTGAGCACACCATGTGGATCGCCGGGGCGATGGATCGCATGGGCGACCACGAAGACGAGCTGTGGGACGAGGCCGACGGCTTTTTCTACGATGTACTGCGGCTACCCGATGGCAACGCCCTGCGGCTGAAGGTGCGATCGCTGGTCGGCCTTCTCTCCCTGATGGCCGTCGCTGTCTTCCCCCGCGCAGCCTTTGCCGAGCTGCCCCGACTACAAGAGCGGGTGAACAAGTTTATCGACCGCCACCCCGAGCTGTGCGGCAACGTGCACCTGCCGATCAAGCCGGGGGTCGACAAGCGGGTAATGCTGTCGATTCTTGACAAAGATAAGCTGCGCCGGGTGCTGTCGAGAATGCTCGACGAAAGTGAGTTTCTCAGCGACTACGGCATTCGCTCGCTGTCGCGCCAGCACCTCGACGACCCCTACATCTTTTATCACGAGGGTCAGGAGTATAAGGTGGGCTACGTGCCCGGCGACTCGACCTCGGGCATGTTTGGCGGCAACTCCAACTGGCGAGGGCCAATCTGGATGCCGGTGAATTTGCTCTTGATTCGGGCGCTGTTGCAGCTCTACACCTACTATGGCAACGAGTTCACCGTCGAGTACCCCACCGGCTCCGGCGACCACAAAACCTTGTTTGAGGTCGCCCGCTGCATCACTGAGCGGCTGGTCAGCATCTTCACCAAAGATGAAAATGGCCGTCGCCCGGTCTACGGCGGGGCCGAGAAGTTCCAGAGCGATCCCCACTGGCAAGATCTAATTCTGTTCTACGAATACTTCCACGGGGACGATGGCTCGGGCATTGGGGCTAGCCACCAGACGGGCTGGACGGGCTGTGTGGCCCGGATGATTCAGGCGCTGGGCTATTTTACCCCCGAGACGGTGCTCGACACGGTGAGTCCTGGAGAGCTGCAAAAGTATCAGAACTACGTTCAGCAGTGAGGGGCTGACGGTAAGGCGATCGCAGGCTGATCCCTAACCTGAGTTCGGGATCAGAAAAATCTTTGGCAAAGCAGGCCCACTATCCCCTCCTTCGGAGGGGTCGGGGTGGGTTGGTCTTTGCCAGCACGGCAACGTACCATATCTAGAGACTTTCATTTCGCTTTAGGTTTAACCCACCCCGCCCTTCGGGCACCCCTCCAAGGAGGGGACGGCGTTATCCCGAACTGAGGTTATCTAGAGACTTTTATTTTGCCGTAGGTTTAACCTACCCCGCCCTTTGGGCACCCCTCCACGAAGGGGATGGCGCTATCTCATTCTAAGGTTGCTTAAATGCCGTGGCTTTTGCCGATCACCCAGCTGCGGCGAAAGAATCGGGCCAGGCTGCTCTCGCTGAGGGTCAGACAGATTGGTCTGCCGTGGGGGCAGGTGCGGGGGTGGCGGGTCTGCTGCCAGTCGTCGAGCAGGGTTTGCAGGGTGGCCAGGTCGAGGGGGGTGCCATTGCGAATAGCGGTGCGGCAGGCGATCGCCACCTGGGCCGTATCGAGATTGCCGCCGAGACTCAGCTCAACCAGGGCAGCGGGCAGATCGTCGCGATCGCTCAAGGGCTCGGGCACCTGGCGGATGGCCCAGCGGTTGGGGCCAAACTCTTCGGGGGCTAGCCCCAGCTGGGTGAGCTGGGTGAGCTGCCTTTCGCTCAGCCCGTCTAGCACCACGGGGGTGGCGATGGGCACCAGCCGCCAGCGGTCTTGCAGCCGCTCGTAGAGCACCCGCTCGTGGGCAATGTGCTGCTCGACCAAACACAGGCCGTCGGGCTGCTCGGCCAAGATGTAGCGATCGTGCACCTGGGCGATCGCCCGCAGTCGGCCCAGCCGCTCTCGGTAGGGGAGTTGGTCAGATAGATCGGTGGTGTCGTAGCCGCCGCTGGGTTCTGCCGCCTTGATCAACTGGGTGACCCGCGGCTGGTTGCGCTCCGGCAGGGCGTCGGCATGGTGCCCCAGCAGGGTCTCAATGTGGCTCTGGCAAAGGGCCACCCACTGGTCGAGGCCGTGTAGGTAGAGGGTGCTTTTGTCGGGGCGGCGGTTCCAGTCGATGTCGCCAGGGGGCACCGTCAAATGCACCAGGGCCAGGGGGTAGCGATGGCGGGGCAGGGTATAGCGAAAGGTATTTACCAGACTCTGCTCTAGCTCGGGCACCGTCACCAGCCGCCCGTTTACCGCCACCTTGACCCAGTCGGGCCGGGGTCGATGGCAGCGATCGGGCAGGCCAACCACTCCATAGATACCGATTGGGGATGAACCTGTCTCGGCCTCGGCCCAGGGGACAGACTGCCAGCCTTCATGGAGGTCGGCGGCGTTGACGGTGCGCACCATTTGAGGAATCAGGCCCAGGGCGGTGGGGCTGGGAGTGAGGGAAAGCCAGGGGCGATCGCTCACCTGCACAGCCCAGGTCACCGTCGGGTGGGCCAGGGCACAGTGGACAATCACCCGCTGCACCTGGCTGAGCTGGTGGGCGACGGTGGGCAGGCGCTGGCGGCGGGCGGGCCAGCGGCCAAACAAATTGGCCACGGTTACCACGGTGCCGGGGGCCAGGGCCGCAGGGGTGGTCTCTAGGGGCTCTCCCTGGGTTGAGTAGGTGACTCGCCAACCCGCCTCACCCGCTGGGGGGCGGCTGCAAATCTCTAGCTCAGCCACCTGGGCCAGGCTGTGCAGCGCCTCACCCCTAAAGCCCAGACTGTTGACCTGCCACAGGTCAGCCTGGGTGCGAATTTTGCTGGTGCTGTGGGGCACCGCCGCCCGGTGCAAATCGTCTAGGCCCATGGCCAGGCCGTTGTCGGCCACCTGCAAGCGCCCCTGGTCAGGCCACAGGGCGATGGTGATGTGGGTGGCCTGGGCATCGAGGGCGTTTTCTACCAGCTCGCGCACGGCAGCGGCCAGCGAGTCGATCACCTCTCCGGCGGCAATGCTGTGGACGACATCCCCCGGCAGCGGCTGAATGGGGCTGGCAGGGTGAGAAAATGGGGCAGCTGCGATGGGTCTGAGCCTCTAAACCTAGATCAATGGTACTGCCAAGGCCCAAGAGCGTAGCAGTGGATCTGCCGCTGGACTTGGCCATTGCAGTAGAGTCAAGTAGAGTCAAATAGCCGCTTACCCACTGATGCTATGTCTCTAGACCGCCCGTTTACCGACGAAGATCGCGTTGAGTCGCTCAAGGGGGCGGTGCTGTCTGGTGCGGCGGCGGGGTTGGTGGCAGCGGCTCTGCTGTTTGCCCATCGAGTGCCAGCCCTGGGGGCGATCGCAGCGCTCAATTCACTCACATCGGGTCTGGGCGGCAGCACGTTTTGGGTCAGCGCTGTCATTGCAGGCCTCTCTGGCGGGCTGTTTGGCATTACCTATCGCTATGCCGTGCGGCAGGATGACAATGCCCAGCTCAAAGCCGGGGTCGTGTTGGCCTTTAGCCTGGTGCGGGGGCTGGCATTGGTAAATGTGGCGGCGGCAATCAGCCTGCGGGGCTGGCCCTTTGCGGTGGCGATCGCCGAGAGTCTGTTGATATTTGCTGCCGCCGCCGCTGCTCTAGAGATTGCCCAGCGGCGGGGATGGATCAAAGCGGTGAAGTGAGGGTGGGGTGGCCTAGGATCTCAGTCCCAGAATGCTGTGGGCCAGGGCCAACGCCTGGGGACGACTGAGCTTGCCCTGGGCTGTCTTGGGAAGATCTGGGGTTAAAATCCACTGCTTGGGCAGTTTGTAAGCGGTTAATAGCGGGCGTAGGCGATCGGGCAGATCGTTCAGCATCTGGGTAGAATCCATCACGACGAGGGCGCAGAGTTGCTGCCCCCAGCGATCGCAGGGCAACCCCACCACGCAGGCATCGCTCACCCACCCCGTCGCCAGCAGCAACCCTTCAATTTCCTCAGGGAACACATTCTCGCCCCCCGTGATGATCTTGGTGCTGCTGCGCCCGACGATATGCAGGTAACCGCCCCCATCGAGGTAGCCAATGTCATCGGTAGCTAAGGGTTCCACGACTGTTTGATGAGCAATGTCCCCCAGAGGGAAACTCGCCTCTCTGGAATCCTCCAAAGTAGGGTAGGCACTGCCCACCACCGGGCCGGGCCGCCCCTCAACACAGCCCAAATACCCCACCGCTAGCGATCGCGCCTGAACCACCACCCGCCCCGGTTCGCCCCAGGGCTGCGCCTGCCCCTGCTCACTGAGAATGGCGATCTGGGCATGGGGCAAAGGTTTGCCGCTGCTGCGGTTACCGGCCAAAAATTCCTCGGGCAGCAGGGTGGCCACCTGGGAGGCGGTTTCGGTCATGCCGTAGGTGAGCGCAATAGGAATGCCCAAAGCCTGGGCCGCATCGAGCAGCGATCGCCCCGCCGGAGCGCCCCCCAGCAGCACCGCCCGAAAGCGCCGCAGCCAGGGAATAAATTCGCCTCCCAACTCCAACAAATTCTGAAGCTGAGTCGGCACCAGCGAGAGAAAACCACCCGGCGGCAGGCTCAACCGTGCGCCACCCTTGAGATCGCCGTAGGGTTGGATGGCAAGCGTTCCACCAGAGACCAGCACTCGCAGTGCCTGCATTAGCCCACTGACGTGAAACAGCGGCAGCACGCAGTAGGCCTGCACCTGATCTACCCCAAAGTGATCGCGAAATCCTTGGGTAGAACTCGTTAGCGTGTCCCAGGTATGTACTGCGTACTTGATTTGCCCCGATGACCCGCCCGTGGGAATCAGAATTTGGCTAGATCGCCCCCCCAGCACCTCACAGGGGTAGCACCGCAGCCCTGCCAAGACTGGACTAGGCCAATGGGGATTGACCAGAGCTTTTAAATGCTGCCGCTCAGTCTCACCCCAGCGAGGATTGGCCAAAACCACGGTGCAGCCCTCTGACCAGGCCGCTAGGCAAACCGCCAAAACCTGAAGCTGGTCAGCCTCAGCGATCAAAATGCCGCTGCTGTCTGAGCGGGAAGACGCTCTATAAGCATTAAAAACAGACGTATATTCACCCAGGCAACGCCAGAAAGTCTTGCTCCTGGGGCCAATCAACCAGTCGTCGCCCCAGCGATCGCCCAACAGGTCCTTTAAACTCTGTCCCATAGCTCAGCGGCGCTAAGGGCATCCCAATCGTCATCAAACGCGCCCTGGGTGCCAAAGCCCAGGGCTGGGGCCGGGGTCGACATGCATGCCGAAGCCAAGGCCAGGGCCGCCCGCCGCCCAATCGCCGTTTCAAAGCATGACGAAAATACCAGCTGGGGGCGATGCCGTTGGCAAAAGGCCCGGAGCCGCTGGGGCGCCCCGGCGATCGCAGGCTTCACCACCATCACCCCTCGCCAGCCTCTAGCCCAGCAATTCTCCAGTTGCACCAGCGTCGCTACCGATTCATCTAGGGCGATCGCTGTCCTGTAGCGCTTGCCTAACGCCTCCATCGCCCCCACCTGATCGACCGGCAACGGCTGCTCCAAATGCTCGATCATCGCCAGGTGAGCGTCTGCATTAATCTGGTCGCAGGCCACCAGCCATCGTTCGGCCTGGGCCAGGCTCAGCCCGCCGTTGGCATCTAGACGCAGCCGAATACCAGGGCATTCTTTTACGATCAGCTCCAGCCAGCGCAGCTCCTCCCCCAGAGGAAACACGCCAATTTTCCACTTCAGGGTGCGGTGGCCTTGGGCCAGGCGCTGGGGTGCGGCCTCCAACGCCGCTGCGCCCGCTGGTAACAGACCGCAGAGATCGGCGTTAGCAACCCTCTCTACAAGCATCGCCGGTTCGTGCGCCATCGGTGGAGTTTCTCTGTGCAAATCTGCCAGGGCGCTCTCTAGCCCAAACTGGGTCGCAGGCAGGGCATCGGGTATGGGCTGCGATCGCCATTCTCCCCGCTGGGCTGTGCAAAATTCCAGCGCATCCGCCACTGTCTCACTGCCAAACCACGGAATCGGAGCCACTTCCCCATAGCCCACACGCCCCAAGCTATCCCGCAGCCGGATCAACAGCCCCTTGCGCCAAATCCACAATCCGTGGGCCGTGTGCAGTGGCCGGGCAAACTGCCGCCGGTAAGGCCGAACCGCCAACTCAGTACCCATGCTCTCGCGTTGCTAAATAGACAGGATGAAATTGGGTACGGGCGCACAGCGGTACGCCCGTACGAGAAACGTTGATGCTTGAATTCATGCCTGTGCAACTCCGCTGGAGGTGCCCCGCCAACGCCATGGACGATTGGTGTCAAAACTCAAAACCCCAGCCAGGTGCTGAGCCAAAACCCCGCCGCCAGCAGCACACCACTCCAAAAGTGAAGGCCGATGGCAAAAAACTTGGCATTAAAGACTTGGCTGGGCTGGTTGTGGTGGCGGTTGACATGGCGACTGAGCCGCCAGGCCGAGGGCGCGCTGGCAAATATCAACCCCGCCCATGGCGGAAAAACCCCAGCCAACAGAGCCAGCAGGGCGATCGCAAACACCAGCCCGCACGCCCAGGGAACCAGCGCCGCCCCCCGCTGGGTGCCCAGGCGCACAATGGGCGATCGCTTGCCCGCCGCCAGATCGTCTTCTACCTGGTGAAAGTGGGAGCAAAACAGCACCAGCGTGGTGGTCAGACCGACAATCACCCCGGCCAGTTGGCTACCCCACGACCAGCTCTGGGTCTGGCTGTAGTAGGCGGCCCCTATAGCCAAAGGGCCAAAGCTAAAAAAGCACAGCACCTCACCTAGGCCCTGGTAGCCCAGCCGAAAGGGCGGCCCCTGATACATATAGCCCAGCCCACAGCAGATCAAAATAATGCCCAATACTGTGGGGTCTTGCTGAGCTACCGCGATCGCCACAATGCCCGCAATGCCCAAGGCCAGACACAGGTTAGCCAGCCAAAACACTCCCCTGCGGTTGCGGGTCAGATTCACCACAGAATGGGCCTTATTCACATCGATGCCCGTGTCAGAGTCAAACACATCATTACTGAGGTTTTCCCAGGCCAAGATCAGTATCGCCGCCAGCAAAAATAACGCAAAAATACCGCTGTTAAACTGGCCAGTCTCGGCGTAGGCGATCGCGCTACCCACCACAATCGGCATCATGGCAACGCTATACATGGGGGGTTTGATGGCCGCTAGCCAGAGCTTGCGGGCAGTGGGGTCTACCGATTGGGTCGTCATGGCACTGCAATTACTCCAGACTTAGCATATCGCTAAGGCGAGCCGGGGGCTGCGGTCAACCTTTACCCTGGGCCGCTAGATCGCGCCACATCGTGCCCCAAGTAATTACGGAGAAGCCCAGCCAAAAAGTTACGTAAAAATCCATAGCAAATTATCCATTCAACCGGTGCATATTAGCCCTACAGACATCTGTCTTGTTGGGCGGGGTCTAGTGCATCTACCCTACGGAGTTTCCAGCTATGTCGAGTCGAGGATTGAACCTGTGTACCCTGGCTGGCCATGTGGCCGCCGACCCCCAGGTGCGCAATATCGAGCGTAGAACTGGTGGCAACACCCAAGTGGCCAACCTGACCATCTACGTCGATCGCATTCCCAGCCGCAAAGAGAGCGACAGCTTTACCGTCGAACTCACCGTGTGGGAAGATTCTTCGGCCTGGCGCAAGCTCACCCACATTAAGAAAGGCTCGCTGATTATCGCCAGCGGTGCGATCGACGCCTCTCCCTACCTCAGCAAAGCCGACTCTCAGCCTCGGGCCGGGCTTCAGCTCAAGGTCAACGATATCTTTTTAGACTCGTCTCCTAGGGCCGAAGACCCTAGCGCCGCCGCCCCTCAGGCCCAAGCGCCCAGAGAGCTAGCCACGGCAGAGTTCTAACATCAGCTATGCTGCTGTGCCTTGGCCGCTGCGATCGCAGATCGATCCACCGCCAGGCCAGCAGCCCCAGTATCCACGGAGAGAGCGCCGTGGGTTGAGAGCAAGGATGCGGCTAGCCGCATCCTTTTTTAGTTTTGCTTGCGGTAGCTCAGTAGCCAGCTCACCATGGTCGCCCGCCGCGTCAGCCGGGGAATGAGCTGGTCAAGGGTGTAACCCTTAAAGCCGAGTTCTTCTTTTAGCAGCTGCTTATGGGCTGGCGGTATCGACCGGGTCAGCTGCACTGTCGCCGGGCGGCTGTCAATAAAGTTGGGCGGTGACGGAAATTTCTCGGCCCAACTGGGCGCTACCGCTGAGCTATCCCACCCTGCTGGGGTTTCGCGATAGCCCAGCCCAGCCCACACCAGGCGGTTTACGGTGTCGTCGTCGAGTTCATCCTTGAGAATGGCCCACAGGGTATCGTCGGTTAAAGGGAGCATAGAAATTCATTTACAGTAGCGCTGCTAGCTGACTGACACAATGCCACAAAGCCTTGGCCGTAGGTTGGGTGGCGCGATAGCAGCACCCAACAAGCCCGAAATTCTCGGCTGTAGGCTTACAGCACTAGGGAAGGTGTCGGGCTATTTGAGGAATGGTTTGCCCTAGTTCGTACAGAAACTCTGGGGCAAAGTCTGCGCCATTCGGCCATTCAATAGTCTTGGTTTCGGGATTCAAGAAGACTGGTTGAAAGTATTCAATATCGTTGAGAGGCTCGAAGATTTCGCCATATATCTCTGTGCTCAGATCAATGTCTTGAGTGACTCGATTGTTAAACCTGAGTCTAAGCTTGTGAGCTTCTAAATATTCTAGTTTTTCAACATAAAGGAATATGCCGACCTCTTAAACTCCACGTCGGGATTGCAAGAGACTTTGATTTGAGCTATAGACTACTCCTGTAATCGCTCAACCCAGTTTTCGAGTCATAATCCTGCAATTCTTTGAAATTCATTTGTGTTATTGGTGACGAGTATGAGATCTTGGGATAGCGCTTGGGCTGGAATTAGCATATCCATGCATCTAACGGGTTCTCCCGGTTGTCGAGAGGGGGTTGTTCGCGGGTTTCCATAAAGTCGTCAGTAAATTGGTCAAGGCTATCAAAGAGAGATTGCCAAGGGTTGTCTTTATTCAACAAAATAATGGCATTGCCAATTTTTTTGATGTAAACTTCGGTGCCACTGAGGTGAAAGGTGGCGGGCAAAACGACAATCTGGCCGTTTTCATTCGTCAGTAGCTTGGCTGTTTCCATTGCGTTATCTCCAGAAGACTAACCAACTATTGCGAATCAGGAATTGATTAAAATATCAGCTAACCTCAGTCAAGCTGAAAAGCCTGAGCCATTTTGGCGTTCAGCTCTTGGATATGTTGAGTGCCCAATTCACCTAGCCTGCGAACAACTAATTGACGGCTTAGGGTAACAATGCGAGTGGTTCTTACTTTTGATGATACCCGCAAGCCAGTCTGAGAAAATTCTGAATCAGTTAGATTGATTAAAAACTCTCCATCGCTCAAGCGATCTGTTTTCTGAGATGTGATGGCACAGACAACTACATCAGTTCCGGCAGTGTCGATCCATAGAATGATGGCGGGTCTTAGCTTGGTCTGGCTCAAATCTGTGAAAGGGAAGTTGACAAGGACAATGCTACCTTTTACGACCATGTGACGGGTTCCCCATCATTTAGGGTGTAAAGCTCTGGTTCGTCTTGCCAAAAATCAAAGCTGCCGCCCTTGTCGGTCAGGTGAATTAGCTCTGTTGTAGAGGGGTAAGGAACTTCGCCTAGCAGCCTATCGAGCAACAGGGCTTGCTCGTTGCTGGGGAGCGCCAGAATGACTTGGATCAGCGAATCTACGAGTTGGGTGTTGGTGGTGGATGCGGTGGATTCCATCAATGAACTCCTGTTTGTCTAAAAGATGATCAATAGTGTGATGTCTATCTTTAGCGCTGACTGGCATTGAGAATGGTTAGCCCAACGATCGCATCAGCATCATCGTAGCGAATCACAATATCATCATCGGTGAGTTCGCTATCTTCGGCAGATTGAGGTGGGTTGTTGAAGTCGATATAGAGTACATCTGCTTCAGCGTCATAGACGATGAAGAAGGGTTGCTTGGGGAGATCTTGTAACAGGGGCAGAAATTTGAGATAGGTTTGGGCTTCTTGGTAGTTAGCTACGGCCATAGTTGTTGCCTCCGATTAAGCGAGTTAATTTTACGAGTTGAGAAAGCTGTTACGACAAAACCATCGGCTTCTTCTTCCTTGTAAACTACAACTAACGATTTTCCTGGCTTGATTTCTTGAAGGGCCATCATTGCCCCGTCGTTACCTGCGAGAATGCGGGTCGGTGCGGAGATGGTTTGTAGCAGTAGATCTTTTTGTGCGGCGAGATCTGCGTGGCGTTGAATAATGTGATGCCATCGTTCATCAGGCAAACGAATTGGGATGCCATTGACAGAGGTAGCAGTGCTTATCATGGCACCTCCTTTGTCGGATCCCAGGGGCCAACAACGGGTTCGCCGCGTTGCTCTTTGGCGGCTAGCTCTAGGTTGAGGGCGAGCAGTTTTTCGAGCAGGTCGTCGGCAGGGGCAAAGCCATAGGCTTGCAGCACCAGGGCGTCGAGCTGTTTGTGGAGTTTGTAGAGCTGGCTGGCGGGTTCGTGGAAGTAGGCGTTGTAGAGTTTGGTGATGCCCCACTGTTTTTGCTGCATTTGGTCGCTGCGGTATTGATGCAGCTCTAGGGCTTTGGCGCGAATTTGCTGAACGATTTTGGCACTGGGGGTCTGCGGAAACGGGAAGGTTTCAAAGCAGGTATTGTGAGTGTAGCGAGTGTCGCCTTTTAATGTCGAACTTTGAGCTTTCACCCAAGACCTATGCGTACCTGAGCTAAGTATTCCGAGGATATAATAGTCATCCGAAGCAACTGCATTTATTGAATTGTTGGGCAGCCAATTAAGAGGACTGACTAAAAAGATAAAATATTTTGAATGACTAGGCACAACCAAATAAAATGACATTTTTTTAATTGCGGCTCTAAATGCTGGCCTTTTCTCGCCAAACTTCCACCAATTCAGTCGAGTTACTTCACGTCGATTGGTGTCCCTTATGGGTTTGACTGTTTTTTTGACATGCTCGAAAGGAAGTTGATATTCACTAGCGCTCTCAATACTAAGATCATTAAAATCAATGATCCACCTTCTTGGCTTTCCATGAGGAAAATCTGCTAAGTCGCCTGCCGATGAAGAGGGACGTAGAACGTCAGCATTTTTGGGAACTTCTTCAATCCAGCTCTGAGCTTGATCTTCACCAACAAAAAAACCTTTGCCTACAGGAATGATTCCTTGAAAGCATTTATTCAAATTACTCTTTATTCTCAATGCTTGAGTTACATCTAGCTCTGCCTTTAAGGAGCTGTTTATGGTTCCCACCTGGATGTTATCCAGATGAAAATTCTTTGGAGGTTTTTTGCACCAATTTACAATGCTTACATGGACAGCAGCTTCGCCAGACCAAGGCTGAGTTGAAATGGCCTCATGAATAAATCCTCCATTCTCAATGATATAGTCAAGGCTTGCTCGACGACTTTTGCCTTGACTTATGGAGTTTGTCCCTACAAGGCCAGCTCTGTTGTCCTTATCCATTCTTTCGTTGGCGATGCGGAACCAATATGAGCAAAAGTCTACAGAGTCTTTAACTTGAGGAAACCCCTGATAAATTTGTTCTGCGTATTCATCCCCCAAAGCCACTCGCATTCCTTTTCCACCCAAAAACGGGGGATTCCCGATGATCGCATCGGCCTTCGGCCATTCCGTAAACAGCGCATCCTGACAGACAATATTTTGATCCAGCGTATCCAGCGGCAGGGCCGGTTCAGAATCTTGCAGCCCCAGGCGATCGATCGCTACCTTGCGCGCAATCATCAGCGTCACCCGTGCCAGCTCCACCGCAAAGGGGTTGTTGTCGATGCCAAAAAACTGGTTTGGCGTTACAAAACTCATCTGCAACTGGTCGCGGGGCGACTTGCGGCGGCTGGCAATTTTATCCAGCAGCGTTTGCTCAATTTGCTTTAGCTCTTGGTAAGCAATGTAGAGAAAATTGCCCGACCCACAGGCCGGGTCTAGCACCCGGTAGTTTTGCAGCTCTAGCTGTAGCGTATTCAGCTCGCCAATGGTGTTCGCCGCCTCAATGCGCTCTTCCCAATAGCGCGAAATCGTGGGCCGCACGATTTTCATAATGTCGGCCTCGGCGGTGTAGTGAATGCCGTGGGCATGGCGCGTTTTAGCATCGATCGCCGACTCAAAAATGCTGCCAAAAATCGCCGGGCGCACCTTGCTCCAGTCCTCCAGCGCCGCCACTTCCAAAAACTTTAGCTCCGGCTGCGTCAGCTCAATGGGTTCAATATTGGCAAACAGCCCGCCGTTAAAATAGTCCACCCCCTTGTAGCGCCCAGCGGGGGTCATACCGGGCGTATTCATCGCCGTAAACAGCCCGCCCAGCACATCGTAGCTGCTCTCATCTCGCTCGATGCAGTCTTTTACGCACTGCACAAACAGGCTGTCGGGCAGCAGGCCGCGATCTTCCGCAAACATGGCCAGCACACACTGCAGCACAAACCGCTGGGCAGTGAGGGCGGCGCGATCGGCGTGGCTGGCGGCCCCGGAACCCTCACCCCCGGCCCCGGAGCCCTCACACCTAACCCCTCTCCCTGGGGGAGAGGGGGACTGGATCGATCTCCCCTCTCCCTCTGGGAGAG
>NZ_JAYFES010000114.1:0-43985 GCF_055795045.1 Pseudanabaena sp. PCC 9330
GACTGTTACGGTCTCTGCCCGACTGACACCAGAGACTATTCTCCCACCGCTGCCAGACGCTACTCGTCATCCTCCAAGAGCAGGCCGAGGTTGTGGGTGTCCATCAGCTCTTGATATTTGCTGGGCAAGCTCTCCCGGAGGGTGTCCTCAACGATGCTGCTGACGGGTTGATCGCTAAGACCAGAGAGCGTCTTCAGCAACTTATCCAAACTGGGGGTGATATAAAGACGCAACTCGGTCTTCTTTTTCTTGGCCATTTCATCTGCCCAGCGGTAGCCCAGCGGTTTTACCCCAACAATCTTACCTAGCCTGATAAACGATTTCTTGTATTCGATAATTCTCACATTGCCGAATTGCCGAAATTACTCTATATTGAATCTGGAGCAACCTTCTGACGCCTCGGATTAAATTTCGACTCCTATCCATGAGGAGTAATTTTGCCGTATGTCAAATGCATTTTTCTCGGGCCATCAACGGTGCGAGGGCACAGGTTCTGGCATGCTTTGGACTGCCAACTACCCGGCTTCAGACCGTTCACTAGAACGGGCTCGGCAGGATTTGGCTAACCCCAGCCTGCTGCTTAGCAAACTACACCTCACGCAGCCTGGGCCGGGATTACCCTCGTCTTTTCCGTCTGTTGAAGCACCTTGTTTTGACTATGGCGATCGCCTCCGCTGGCTTCCCCACGGCAACGCGACCGATTGGGGCCTGGTCATTGGCCGGTTCTACAGCTACGCCCCCCACAGCCGCCGCTGGCGGTGGTGCTACCTGATTTGGCTCGATTCGGCTTCCCCCAGTGCCGCTTGGGTCAGAGCCGATATCGCCTGGGAAGACGACCTCGAACCCGCCGATTGAGAGGCTGCCCGATGAATCCCCGCCCCCTTTCTCCCCACGAGCAGCACTTAATCGAGCGGTACAGCTATTGCCAACTAGGCATGACGCCCCAGCGGTTTTACGCCAAGTGGCAGGTAAGTCAGGAAGATATGGCTGCGATCTGTTCCCGGTCGGTCTCAACGGTACGGGGCTGGTTCCGAAAGGGGCAAAGCTATCGCCGTCCCACCCCGGTTGACCTGCGCCATCTGGCCCTGATGGATTTCTTGCTCGACAACTTTGACCAGATTCCGGCAGACCTGCGGCAATCCCTGTGCTCCACTGAGCCCGAAGAAAAGCACACCTAACTCAAGACTGTCAATAGCACCGTGCTCTGTTTTGGCGAATCTCCCCCGGCTAGGGTGACCCCAAATACACCTCATTCACCCATCAGGGAGGACAGTCGCGTGAGCCAAGGGCACCGAATTATGATGGATATCAAACGTATCCGAGCGGCGCTGGCAAAACCAGGGCAAGGCTCGTATCGCGTACAAAAGCTGCCCCGACAGGCTGTGTGGCTGGTTCACGGGAGAAGTGGCAAAACCTACCGACTGACCTTCCAGCCTGCTCCAATCAACGCCTGGACGCTGCATCCTCCGGACCGAGAGGCTGCTGAACTGTTAGGCAAGATTGAGCAGACGTTGAGGCCCAGCGCTGCCAGTGCTGGGGAGGGCGTGCAGCCTTACCCAAGGGATGCTGTCAGCGAGCAGGAAGATCCCCGTTTAGGGAACCAGCAGTACTCGTCATCCGCTGCCTACGAGGGGGAAGCGCCTACGGCCTACAACCAGCTGCTCCATCCCTGGTGCGTTGTTCAACTTCTTCCCCACATGCAGCGGCGCATGGTGGCCCGGTTTCGACGGCGCAATGATGCTGATGCCCATTTGAAAGCCCTGCGGCGGCTGAGCCCCTCAACTCAGTACACCGTCATGTTCGATCCGGCTCCATCTAGCCCCTGCTTTACTCCCGAGGGGCATGGGGAAGTGTTTGCTTGAGAGCTGTCGGTAATCGCGTTTGTGGCTATTTTCCTCGGCTTTGGTGCCAGCGTTCTTTGTGCTGCTGCCCAAGGGCGCTGAATGCTGGCATTGACCTATGGCGGATGGGGATCTATCTCATCCAACCCCAAGGATGGCTTTGGCTGTCAGGTTCAAGTTGGGAAAAACAGAAGAGGCAATGCGCTGATCGCCGCGCAGCAATTGCCGGTCGTAACGCCCCTCTGAGTTCAGGGTACAGACGGTTAATGTGGGTTGTTTGGGCCGACCAATGAAGAATTCGCCGCCGAGCCCCTGGTAGTCGGCAATCCAGTATTCTGGAATGCCCAGGAGGGCGTAGTCTTCGAGTTTGCGGGCGTAGTCGTTTTGCCAGTTGCTGCTGACAACTTCTGCCACAAATTTGACGGTGCTGCCGAGGGTGACCACGGGCTGGCTAGCCCAGAGCGGCTCTTGGGGGAGGGCGGCGCGATCTAGAACGATCACGTCGGGGCGAAACCCGGTCTGGTTGGCCAGGGGTTTGATCAGGCAGCGGTGGGGGATGAAGTAATCGGCACTTTGCTGCACGATGTCGTAATTGAGCCAACGGGCAATTGTTGCCGCCACTTGCTCATGAGGCCCTGTCGGTTCCAAGTCAAACAGTTCTCCATCAATGAGTTCGTAGCGACTATCATCGCCATACTGAGCGAGAAACTCCTCAAAATTCAGGGAAATCGGTTGTGTGTGGCGATCGCTTGCGAGTGCCATGGTTGATCTGGCTGCCCTGTGTGGTGTTGTAGGCGAACGTTAAGTTCCGCTTTAGTCTATCGCGACGCCTGATGCAGGTGGATCTCGTATTGCCGTCTAGCACCGTCATCCCTGCTGCAACTGGGTCAATAGCCCTTGAGTTGCGGGATGATCGGACAGCTCGGCAATACGTCGTGATTTTATGACCTGCTGCAAGTAATACTGGAAATTCCCCTGAATTGTCTGCGTATGGGGATGATTGTCTCCCAAGATCTGTATGAAAATTGCCAGAGCTTGTAGGAAGAGCGGTTCCGCTTCCCTGTAGCGCCCTTGCGACTGATACAAGGCTGCTAAGTTGTTCAAACTGCTAGCGGTGTCGGGATGGTTGTCACCAATCTGTGATCGTCGGATTTGTAAGGCCTGTAGGAAGAGTGGTTCAGCTTCCCCGTAGCGCCTTTGGGCCTGGTACAGTACTGCTAAATTGTTCAAACCTTGAGCAGTTTCAGGATGGTCGTCGCCGAGCTGGGATTGCCGGATTTTCAAAGCTTGAAGCAAGAGTGGTTCGGTTTCCCCATAGCGTCCTTGGGCTCGATACAACTCTGCCAAATTGTTCAGACCTTGGGCGGTGTCGGGATGGTCGTTACCGAGCTGTGATCGTGTGATTTTCAAGGCTTGGAGGTAAAGCGGTTCGGCTTCCCCGTACCGCTCTTGGACACGATACAACAATGCTAAATTGTTCAATCTGGTGGCGGTGTCGGGATGGTCGTTACCGAGCTGTGATCGTGTGATTTTCAAAGCTTGGAGGTAGAGCGGCTCGGATTCCCCATAGCGTCCTTGGGCACGATACAATTCTGCCAAATTGTTCAGGCTACTAGCGGTGTCGGGATGGTCGTTGCCGAGCTGTGATCGCCGGATTTTCAAGGCTTGCTGAAAGAGTGGTTCAGCTTCCCCGTAGCGCCCTTGGGCATCGTACAACTCTGCCAAATTGTTTAGACTTGTGGCTGTACTGGGATGGTTCTCTCCTAGTTGTGATCGCCAAATTTTCCAAGCTTGGATGAAAAGAGGTTCTGCCTCCCTGTAGCATCCTTGGGACTGGTACAATTTTGCCAAATTGTTCAAGCTGGTGGCGGTGTCGGGATGGGTGTCGCCAAGCTGTGATCGCCTAATGTCCCAGGCTTGCCGATAGAGCGGTTCCGCTTCCTTGTAGTGCCCGCGTTTGTGCAGGAAATAGCCGGTTTGATTCAACAAGCGTGCAAAGTTGATCGTCACAGTAGCTGGCTGACGGTTAATCGCTTGCACCTGTTCTACCAATCGATCGCACCGCCACCAGTTCTCAAATTCTGGATCAGGAAACGTCGCATTCAGGGCATTGACCACGCGATCTAGCCATTGCTGCCGTTGTTCCGAGGTGAGGCGATCGCGCAAAATTTCCTGCACCAGACGATGAATGCTGTAGCGGTAATCCGTTTCTAACCGAATTAGAGAATAGCGGGTCAGTTCCGCCAGCAGTTCAGGGATTATCAGCTCATCCTCTGCCACCTCAGCTAAGGCAGTTGCCAATGTCTCTCCCAGGTGATCTTTGCCCAGGCTTAAAATCTCGTAGGGAATATTATCCGGTGCCAGGAATGCACTCAGTCGCAACATATCGGTGGCAGCGGGGCTACTGGCCTGCACTGCCTCAAAGTTGATCTGCCAGGTAGTAGCCACCGACGCGGGATAGTTACCCACCTGGGGCCGTTCTTTTTCTAGCATCCGCAAGCGTCGCTGCTGGTAAGACCGCAAATAGACAGCAAAGCTCACCCCTTTGGCCTGGATATAGGCCGCCGCCTGCTCCAGTGCCAGGGGTAGATAGCCGAGTTCCTGAGCTAGAGTTTCTAGAGCTTGCTGCTCAGCTGCATCGAGGGAATCGCGTTGGGTACGCCGTAGCAAAAAGGTATGGGCATCTTCTGGGGCCAGGGTATCGAGGGCGATCGCCCGACCCACCCCCAGCCGTTCCAATCGTGACAGTCGCGAGGTGATCAATATCCGCCCGTTAGGCGCATTGGGGAGGAAATCCTGTACGGCATCGGGATTGTCCACATTGTCGAAAATCAGCAGCCAGTGATCGTTTGTAGATAGCCAGCGTTTTACCGCCGTAATGTTCTCATCCAGCTTGTTTTCTCGATGGTTGGGCAGGGCTAGATCGTTGGCGATCGCCCCAAAACTCCCGGCCAGTGTCAAACTGCTGGCATTTACCCACAGCACCCAGCCATAGCCAGAGGGGTGCTGAAAATAGCGGTAGGCATATTCCACTACGGTTTGGGTTTTGCCCATCCCGCCCAACCCGTGGATTGCCTGAGCCTGACTCAGGGCGGCAGTACCCGTTTGCCCCAGGGTGTCGTGGAGTTGGGCGAGGATGGCATCACGTCCGGTAAAGAACTCGTTGCGGAGGTAGGGCACCGTGAAGCGTTTGGGTTCCTCCGAAGAGAATTTCCCCTGGCTAGCCTTAACCTGACCAGGGGAAACTACTTTTTTGCGGCCCCCTTCATCAACCGAGTAAAGGTGGGAAAGTAGGTGCGAAAAAAGTTCTCCGTATCCAGTTCCGCTTCATAGGACAGCCCAATAAAAGGCGGCATCGACGAAATGACCCCCTTCAGTTTGGCCGATGCCGTTGGGCCAGGTTGGTTCAGCTGGTCACGGATCTCTCGCAGCAGTTGCAGCATTTCTGCTGAGTAGACGGGAGTAGGTGCCGTTTCGATCTGCGTTACGGCCTCCACAATTTCCCCTACTGCCACCTCAGCTTCTGACTCTGGGATAGTCAGCTGATGGGCCGAACGGGCGGCGAGTTGCCAATATTCCTGAGCGACCGGCTGCATTTCCTGCTTGAGCTTTCGGATTCGCTGCTCCAGCAGGGCTTTATCCTCAAGACGAGCCATGATTTTGGCTTCTTCGGTACCCGCAAGTTGTTCCTGCAACAGATCCAACTGCTCAGCAAGCTGATTCAAGCGATCAGTCGGCATAGAATTGAGTGGAGAAAAAGGATTTCTGCCTCAGTTTTAGCCTAATTCCTGCTGGAACGCTAAGAACTTAGACGCTGATGCCATTACAGACTCGGTGACCTGGATTGTAGACTCACTTTCAGCCAAGGTGGCGGCCCCCGCCGTCTTATCCTCCTGGCCAATGCCTTTGTGACTCTTACAACATCCCCTTCACACACCGATTGAGCTTTGGTTAAGCAAAGCTATCTTGGGATGAGCCGGATGAACCCTGGCTAGCATTGAATTGACCGTGCAAGGGTGTTTCTACATTTTGACCTTTGAGCCACAAGCAACCGCGATTCCCGCAGGGATCACTTCGCGAATCGCCCGGTTAGACCTACACCATTCCCAGCGGTGCCAGGCCATCCCGACGCTGTCGGTTTTGCAGGGAAAAGCCATTGCGGCCCGGCAGCTGTGGACTCAGTGGTTGGAACAGACTGGGCGATCGACGGGCGTGGGGGTTTACACGTCCATCGCCACCCTCCTAGAAACCTGGCTCGCCGCATTGGCGCAGCATGATGAACTGCGATCGCGGATCCTGCAAAACTTTGCGACCCTGGCCCATCGCCCCGAAACGGAACTGACCGCCTGGTTAGCCCATACCAGCGACTACCAGCGTCAGCTGTTTTGGCAGCAGCTAGCGCCCCTCTCGGAGGATGCAGAGCGGCTGCGAGCCATCCTTGACTGGCTCCCTGCCTTCCAAAGATCAGAGCCACAAACTAAGTCCCTGGCACTGTCAGACTCCTCTATGGTGTTGGCCAGCTTTGCTGCCGTAGCGCGGCTATTTTCACCGTCTGCGGTGCCTGGGTTGTTGGTGCTGCTGCCCGAGGATGATCAAGCCGCTGTCGCCCTCGCTGCCCTCGCCCAACTAATAGAGGCGGTGCCGCGGATTCCAGTGGCCCTGGCGCTAACCGTAGCCCAGGTTCAGTGCTTGCTAAACGAGCTGCCCGAATCGAGAGCCAAGGCGATGCTGCGCGGTGGCCTAATCGATGTCCCCTCTCTAGAACTGGGCAACCTTAGACAGCGGTTGAGCGAACGCAACCTAGTCGATGAGCGGATCCAGTCTCTGCTAAACCTGGCCGAAACCCACGGCACCACCCCAGACGTGATAGACACGGCGCTGGCTCTTCTCGACCCTGCTCACCAGCCCGAGACCGCAGAGGCGGCTGAGATTTACCGCAGCCAGGCGGAGTGGTTTTTGGCTCAGTATCTAGAGGCCAAACCAACCACCACGGGGCGATTTCAGGTGAATGCGCAGCTAGACATAGACTTTGGCGGTCGCCCCATGGAAGTGGACTTTCTCGATGACATGGCCAAAATAGTGATCGAACTGGACGGGCACTATCACTTTCAGTGCCTCGACAACTACCGCCGCGATCGCCGCAAAGATCGGCTGTTGCAGCAGCAGGGGTTTCTGGTGCTGCGCTTTCTCTCAGAAGATGTGGTTAGAGACCTCGAAGGCATTCTCGATGCCGTTGACCAGGCCCTCGCTACCCGCTCTTCTTCTGTCACCCAACCTTCGGAGGCATGATGCTTTCACTGCAACCCATCCCCCTGGCAGACCTGCTGTTGAGCCGCCTACTCTTGGCCGATAAAAACGGTATGACCGTCAGCGAGTTGAAGGCGGCCCTCAAGGCGATCGCCGGTAGCGAGCTATCTAACACTGCCTATACCGAGCGAATCGAAACCACCTTGACCAGCCTCAGTGAGCAAGGCTACACCCAGCCTGTCAGCTCATCGCGCCATCAACTGAGCGACAGTGGACGACAGCACATCCTCGACGCTCTCAACCTCAAGACCCTGCCCCCCAGACTCCAGTGGAAAACCCTGAAGAATACCGACTGGATCGCCCACGCCCTCAACCTCCCCGCCCTTTCCACCGAGACCCGTAGACGGTTGGCGGGTTCAGATAAAAAAGACGGGCTTAGAGCTGCCATTCTCCAGCAGGGCTTCGACCTACCCATCGCTCCCTTCAGCACGCTCACCCAGGTGCGCGATGCACTGTTGTGGCAGCACCTGTGTAACCCCCAAACTGCTGAACGCCTCCAGGCCCAACTCCCCAACCTGCGGCTGCAGGCGTTCAACCAGGGCACCGTCAAGACGGTTCTGCTGAACGATTTGCTTAAAACCCCCAAACCTCTGCCCTGGGGCAAAGCGCTGTCGCAGCTGGTGGCTAAAGTCGCCCAGGCCAAGCGCACCACCCCCGATGAACTGCGCACCGCGATTTTGCGTCAAGCCGTGACCAGCGCCGCATTGCCACCCCAAAAAATTGCCACCACCCCAGCCACCTTGTCAGATGAAGCGTTCGCTGAGCTTACCCTCAACGCGGCAAAAGCCACTCAAGATGGCCGGTTAGGAGCCTCCAAAGTATTTATCTCTCGGGTCTGGGCGACCTTACAGCAACAGCACCCAGACCTAACGCTCACCCTAGAAGACTTCAAACAGCGTTTGGTAAATGCTAATCAGCAGCGAAGACTCGATCTAAGTCGGGCTGACCTAGCCTATGCCCTAGATGCCAATGATGTATCTGCTTCCGAAATTAATCATCTAAACAGCACGTTTCACTTTATTCGTCTTGACTAAAGCCAATTGCTATGACTACTGATCCGAGATTCGATGCCTTTTGTTCGCATCAGGGGCTTGATGTTTTTCATGCTGTTACTCACCAGCATCAAATCTGGCAACCTGATCTATACGATGTGGACACCATTCATCCAGAAGCTCGCTCAGCCTATGAGCGGCTGCTCAATCGAGCCGATAGTTCTTTGGCTAGCGATTCAGGCCGCATTCTGTTGCTGCTGGGAGAGTCGGGGGCAGGTAAAACGCATCTGATGCGGTTTTTTCGCAATCAAACCCACGAACAACAGAAGGGCTTCTTTGGCTACATGCAGATGACCTCTGCGGTGTCGAACTATGCTCGATATGTGCTGAGAAACACCATCGATTCCTTCGATAAACCCTACTACGAACCCTTTGGGCCAAAAACTGGACTGATTGAGTTTTCTAATGCCCTCGCCGAAAGCTCAGGCGTCGTTACGCCTAATGAGCTTACTCTGCTAAAAGAAGACGATCTATCCCAGGAAGAACTGATTGATTTAATTTACCCGATCGCCGATCGCGTGATTGCCTTAAAACAGTTTAATGGTGTCGATATCGACGTGATTCGGGCGCTGTTATACCTACAACCCGGCCAACCTGCAATCAGCGCTAAAGTTCTTAAACTGTTGCGGTGTGAACCCCTAACACCCTACGACAGTAGAGTTCTAGGTGGGGTCGTTGGCCGCGATCACGATGATGATCCCCTGCGGATGCTACGGTCTTTTGCCTTGTTGATTCAAGCGGTTACAGGCGGGGCCTTTGTAGTTTGCCTAGACCAGTTAGAAGATATTCACAGCATGGATGATGCTGGGCAGCGTTTCCGACGAGCTGTTCAGACCATTGTTACGCTAGCTGAGATTCCCAACGTCATCGTCGTGCTCTCCTGCTTAGAGAGCTTTTACGATCTGTTGAAACAACACCTGCCAAAACCCCACCTCGATCGCCTGGAGCTAGACCCAACCCCCATCAGTCTTAAAGCTCGACGATCAGATGATGAGGTCAGGCAAATTATCGCTCGGCGACTGCAACATGTTTACGAACTGGCTGAGATTCCGATTGACAGTGGTGAAGCGCTATATCCCTTCCCTGACGCAATCGCTGGGCAGTTGGCGGGTAAAACGACTCGCGACGTGTTGGAGTGGTGCCGTCGTCAGCGAGAACACAGCATCACGACAGGGCAATTACCCAACCTAGATGACACTTCTTCGGGGTCTGAGAATAGGGCGGAACCTTCGCCAGACTATGAGCTGAGTCAACATTGGAATGATCACCTGGCGGGGAGCTTTGAGCCTCCCGACGACGATCGCGACCTACTTCACCTCATGGGCTATAGCATTCAGCGCTGTGGGCAGGAACTAGGCCATGGCTGCCAATTTGTCACCCAAATCAATGAGGATTACCTAGCTGTAAATCTGCACCTGGGTCCGAATGCTACCCAGAAATCTTTACTATTGAGGCTGTGTCAAAAATCCGCCAGGGGTGGTTCCCTAGCCAAGCAAATTCGGGAGCTTCAGCAAAATGCTGGAACCCACATCCCCGTAGCCCTGCGCACCACCGAATTTCCCAGCAATCCTCAAACAAAAGTTGCTCAGCAGATTGGCGACTTTCTCAGCCAGGGAGGCCGTCGCGCCCAGGTGACTGATTCTGACTGGCGCACCATGCTGGCGATTCAAAGCTTCGAGCAGCGGTACGGCGATCGCTCCGACTACCCCGCCTGGCTCCAGGCCGAGAAACCCCTGTCGCAATTGCCCTCCCTCCAGCGCATCTTAGATCTGGCCAACCTGAAGATTGCCACCAGTTCTGCGTCCAGCAGTCAGCCTCCGCCGACCCCGTCAGCGCCTCAGTCGCCAGTCATAAAGCCTGGGGATAATGCTCCTGAAAACCCGCCGAAACCAATTCCCAACTTTGAGGCTGAACCGACCTTACCCGAGCCAGCGTCAGCCATCCCCTTGGGCCAAACTCGCGCCACAGGGCCAACCCCGGTTGACCTGTCTCGGGAAGCGCTGGTGCGCCACGCCGCGTTTCTGGGGGGATCGGGCAGCGGCAAAACCACCCTGGCCCTGACATTGATCGAACAACTGCTGCTACGGGGCGTGCCCGCCATTTTGCTCGATCGCAAAGGCGATCTGTGCAGCTACGCCAACCCCGAGGCTTGGGAAAAGCCCACCGACGATCCTCGGCTGATGGCCTACCGGCAACTGCTGCGCGATCACATCGATGTCGCAGTCTACACCCCCGGCACCCTGGGCAACGCCGGGCGACCGTTGAGCATTGCCATTACCCCGCCGGGACTGGGGCAACTGTCTAGCGCTGAGCGGCAGCAACTGGCCAACTACTGCGCCGCCGCCCTGGGGGAAATTATGGGATACAAGTCATCGGGGTTAGACAAAACTCGGATGGCGGTTTTGGGGCAGGCGATCGCCGTGCTCAGCACGCTCCAGACCGACAATCCCCTGAGCATCGACCGGCTGATTTCATTTATCGCCGAGCAAGATCCGCTGCTGGTGAATGCGATTGGGGTGTTAGACCCGAAGCACTGCAAAAAGCTGGCGGAAGACCTCCAAACCCTCAGCCTGATGGCCGGCCACCTCTTCAATCCTCAGTGCGAACAACTGTCCACCGAGCAGCTTTTGGCCTCGTCTCACCCCCAGAAGACCCGGCTATCGGTGATCAACCTGGGCAGCCTGGGCGATAACGCCAACATTCTATTTTGGGTGTCGCAGTTTTTGCTCAACCTCAACCGCTATGCCCAGCGGCACCCGTCTGGCCAGCTCCAGGCGGTGGTGTTGTTCGATGAGGCCGATCTGTATCTGCCCGCCCAGGGCAAACCCTCCACCAAGGAGCCCATGGAAAGCCTGCTGAAGCGAGCCCGTTCCGCCGGACTGGGCATTCTGCTTGCTACCCAAAGCCCCGGCGACCTGGACTACAAGTGTCGAGATCAAATCTCCTCCTGGTTTGTCGGCAAGGTAAAGGAAAACACCGCCCTCAACAAGTTGAAGCCCATGCTCAGCGAAGCCAAAACAGATGTGACCAGTAAGCTGGCCAACCAACAGGTCGGCGAGTTTTTCGCGATCCGGGCTGGGGATGTCACCAGCTTAAAAGCAAACCTGTCATTGGTTCGGGCTGAGCAAGTACCGCTAGAGTTGGTACAAGCCCTGGCAGCCAGTGGTGTTAATCAATAGGTTTAACCAACATCAGCGAACGACTAAACCGAATGGCCTTGACTCAGAGAGTAGCGACGGGAACCGCCGCTTTTTGCCCCATTTGTAGAATATCGTTCGACACCGTTTGAGCAGCAGCATTTGCGATCGCCTGCCAATCTTCGGAAGTAAAGATCTGAGCCAGCATGGCGACCGCTTGAGCCCGAACCACCTTCTGCTCGTCAGGTAGTGCCTGCTCTTTTTCAGCCAATAGCGCCTCAATCCAGTCCGTTTGTTCTGGAGTCAAATTTCTCAGGTGACGATACAGGCATTTTTGTGCCTCCATGTAGACAACCTCCAGACTTCTCCCGAGGTGCCACGACTCTAACCACCCCTTTAGCTCCGGCAACAAGATAGATAGCACTTTCACAGTCCACCGCTGCCGCTGCAAAGCTTCTGGCGAGGCATTCTTGAGTAACTCCACATAAGGCTGTAGGCCCAGACCAGCCTCAACCGGCCCTTCCGCTCCAGCGCCATCGGCATCGGCTTCCCGAACCCAAGCCTCGTCATTGAGCAAATCCATCAGGTTGCCCGTTTTCCTCAGTTGCTCAGCTAGGATTGCGTCATTCATAAGCGATTCTCTGAGTTAGAGCGTTAAAGCGCCGTACTCGAAGTATACC
This sequence comes from Pseudanabaena sp. PCC 9330, assembly GCF_055795045.1. Classification (NCBI taxonomy): domain Bacteria; kingdom Bacillati; phylum Cyanobacteriota; class Cyanophyceae; order Pseudanabaenales; family Pseudanabaenaceae; genus Pseudanabaena; species Pseudanabaena sp. PCC 9330. Next base: position 12,018 of record NZ_JAYFES010000114.1, read on the forward strand.
AACCCGTCTTTGTCCGGGTCAGGGCCGTAGTCCGGCATATTGTAACGTCGATAGAAAGCTTCTGCGCCCGGTAGCGCATGGAGACCGACGCGACCACCGTACCCTAACTCCACACTGCGCTGACGGGCAAAAAGTACGAGTGCCCGTCCGACCCCAATCAGATAGGGCGGATCTTCGAGTAATCGGCGATTCCACGGCGCAGAGGCTAAGTATTCGACATAGACCAAAGGAAACCGTTGCGGCAACCAGGAACGGTGCCATTGCGTTTCCAGCAAAATGACGCCTTGAAGTAGCGCCTCAAACTCGATGCCGTAAGCCTCATAGCCATCATCATTGACAGCCAGTCGTAACTTATAGGCCCAGTCCCAACTGGCATCAGGCTGCTGTGTCTCCCGCAGAATGCCTGCCCAGATGTCATCGATTTGTCCGACCTGTTCCTGGGTTAGCAGGCCGATTGTCGCCGTGACGATTTCATTTGGCGGTTTGGTCAATCGAAGTGGGCGGTTCATGGGCATTACATCGGAATGCCCTAAAGCTTATCAATGACCGTTCGGCTCTCCAATAGGGATTGCACAGCGCTGGCCCATGGTAGAGCTACAGCTTTCTGGACTGTGTACCCAGCAGCAGGCTGAAAACTGGTATAGAATTGGTACAAGCCTAAAAGCTCTTGCCTAAAAGCCTTGTATATCAAGGAAATGTGTCAGCTTCCCAAGCTGAATGTCGTGAGTTCGAGTCTCATCACCCGCTTTAGGATATAAAAATCCAGGTTTGATTCCAGCAGGTGAAGCTCATGAGTACAGAAACAATTACTCTTGAGGTTTCACAGGACATGGTGGCGGCTCTCAAGATGGGGGCAACTGACTTGGGTGAGCGGATTCGGTTGCTGGCTGCGATCGCATTTTTTCAAGAGAAGCAGCTATCTTTGGGCAAAGCCGCTGAGCTAGCAGGCTTAAATCGCCTGACGTTTATGGATCTTTTGACTCAGCGGGGCATTGTGGTCTTTGACTATGATGAGTCTGCCCTTACAACGGATTTAGCTGGTATTGCTGAATTGGCAGACCGTGACTGCCATAAATCTGCAATGCCACACCTCTGATCGCGTTTGCCAGAATTGGGCAGCTCTCGCTCATGCAGAATGTGGTCGAGAAGCTGGTTATTCCAAATGCCGTCGCTGAGGAGGTGTCGAACTACACAGGCTCGGCGGCTGGGCAGATTAACTTAGCGCAGGAATCTTGGATTCGGGTTGAAAGGCTGCAATCTGAGGACCCAATGCGGCTGCTGTTACCCACGCTAGATAGGGGTAAAGCTGAGGTGATTGCCTTAGCGTTAGAAAAACGGGCAACGCTAGTGCTGATGGATGAATTGACTGGCCGCAAGGTCGCTGAGTCTTTGCAACTCAGGGTAACAGGCTCGGTAGGTTTATTGATTCAGGCGAAACAGCTAGGGCAGATTAGCGCTGTTAAACCATTGCTAGAAGCTATGCACGAGGTTGGTATATATTTCAGTCAGCGTTTCATTGCGGCTGTGCTTGAGTATGTCAACGAGGCATGAAATAAAAGAACTTATGCGACAAGCGGCCCCGCTGACGTTCCTCGAAAAGCCCGGTGGTTGGACCAGTGAGTCGGCCCAACTGCGCTACCTGTGGGAGATCCTCTCCCGCGAGACGGTGGCTGATACCGAGATCTTCTGCCAACTGACTCGGGCCAGCACTAGTCTGCCAACAGGTGATAGATGGCTGAAAGCATTGCCTAGCAAGCACTTTCAGGAATTTAAGGTTAATTGACTACAACCCTTGCTGCACAAGGATTATAGATATCCATCTCCTCTTATGAAGCCAGTGCCCTGGAGAAGGGCGCGGCAGGGCACTGGATTAGGTTGTGATTGAAGCCTAGCTTTGTTCAATAGCATTGCCGGGAATGGGAAAGGCTATCTTGAATTTGATTGTATGTTTTTGATGCTTTATGCTTCAGATGATCATAGGTTTTGTTAGCTATAGGCGACCTCAGCAACTCCGCTTTAGAAAACTCAAGAGCAGAGTTTTACAAACTATCAAGATTTGGTTCGGCAAATTCTGACACAAATTTAATCTTTTAATTTCCATGAAGTCCTAGAAATAATCATTTGTCATATGCTTTCTACCTTACTTGCCCTCGGCTTACTTTTTTTAGGATATGAAACTTACAAGCTATACCAGGAAAAACAAAGTCTCTTTGCCAAATTAAGTAGGTATAGCGGTCTTTTGTCTAAGGAGGAGATGGAAAGGAAGCTAGAGTTGGCGATTATAAGCAAAGAAAGTCAGATAATCTCTCTTCAAGAAAAAGAAGAAGGGACAATTCGTTCTATTGAGGAACTGGAGAGTAGACTTCACAGGCTTGAGGAAGAGGATCATCTCCAAGAACTTGGATTTTATGAGCCAGTTTACTATTTTTCGAAATCGGAAGATTATCAGCTTAGATTTGATCAGATAACTGCTGAAAGAAAAAGCTTGATTAGATCTGGAAAAGCAGCCTTTTGCAGCCAGAACTGGGTAGTTAATAACGACCCCAAAAAAGGTTCGAGAATGATTATAGCTCACCTTAAAGTAATTCTTGAAGCCTTCGACTCAGTTTGCGATTCAGCAGTTAACGAAGCCAAGACTGGGAATATTCAGCGATTGAAAAATAGAATCAACAAAAGTTTTGAAAGATTGAATAAATCTTCTCAAGTATTGCAGTGCCAAATTTCGGAAGAATACTTACGGTTGAGGGTTAGAGAACTAGAAGTCAAATATGAAATGGAGTTTAAAAAGGAAGAGGAGAGAGAACGGAATCGTTACTTTCGTGAAAAGCTAAGGAGAGAGAAAAAAGAGAGAGAGGATATTGAAAAAGCTAAGCAGGATGAAGAGAACGCACTTGAACAACAAAAAGAGTATGAGCAAGAAATAGAAAAGATAAAGCTTGAAATGCAAAAATCTATAGGAAAGAATTTGCAAGATTTAGAATGCAAGAGGAAAGAGTATGAAGCACTCATCGATAAAGCAAAGCAAGACCAAGAAAATGCTATTTCACGATATAGATCGATAAAGTCTGGCGTGATTTATGTTGTTTCTAATGAGGGCTCTTTAGGCGAAGGTGTTTACAGAGTATTTGTTACACAGAGCGGCGAGCCTGACAGATATATTAAAAATATGAATCCTTATGTTCCTTTCCCTTTTATTATTCACCTGAAAGCTTACACCGAAGATGCTTCAGTTTCTATAGAAAGAATTCATAACCTGTTTCTTCGAGAAAAAGTCAATAAGGTGAACCCAAGGCGCGATTTCTTTCGCGTTCCTCTGCCAAAAATCAAAGAAGGAATAAGACAAGTCGCCAAGGAAACGGGTTTAATTAAAGACATTGAGGAATGTGAGCATATCCCCATGCAAGATGAGTATGTTCGTTCCTTGGGAGAAAACAACCAATTATAATAACTGATGCAGCCTAGTCATTAATTAAGTTTTTCAAGGTTTTCTAGCTCACACACTACCCTGAAACCAGTGTCAGGAAACTTGTAGTTAATATTACCTCTTTGCCGACAAGCAGAACGGCATTTCATAGCTTCGCTTATCCATGATCCACCACGCATAACTTTGCTTGGATTTATATCTTTATCTCTCCAAACACGCCCGTCACATGGCGCGTTGGTATAGTCATTATGCCAATCATCTGCACACCACTCCCATACGTTTCCATGCATATCGAAAATTCCAAATGAATTTGGGTTGCAAAATTCTTCTACAGGAGTAGTTTTATTGCGAAAAACACCCTTTAAATCAGGTCTACAAGGATAATTTCCATCATAGTTTGCTAGGTCTGTTGTAATAGCATTGCCAAAATGATAAGGGGTTCTCGTGCCTGCTCTACAGGCGTATTCCCACTCGGCTTCGTTTGGCAGTCTATAAATGCGTTTTGTGAACTTTGATAAGCGTTTACAGAACTCATTTGCATCTTCCCATGTGATTTCTACTACAGGATGCTTTCTGCCGCCTTTTCTTGATGGAAGCTTTTTCAATTCTCGATCAACTTTTGGCATGCTTGAAATTGTTTTCCATTGTTCCTGAGTTACGGGATATCTTCCTATAAGAAATGTTCGAACTTCTACTCGATGTTCCGGAAGTTCATTAAGAGATATTCTTTCCGTAGTCCCCATAAGAAACTCCCCTTTTGGTATAAAAGCCAGCTCAAGATGTATGTCATCATTAAGGGCTTCAGTTAAGATATATGCTTGACCGATTTCCCTTGAAAGTATTTTTCCTTGTGAATCATTGGATATAACTTCAAAATTCAATTTCTTAAGAGAAGATTGCAAGGATGGATAAGCTTGAATTGATTCTTCACTAACTGAAATCAAGCTTTTATTGCTGACAGATAAACTTATAAGATCTTCGGATTTTAATTGACGATCATTGAAGTCAATCCCAGTAGAATTTGAACGAGTTAATGAGCCATCGTCAACTTTTTTGGATGTGTCTCCTAAACCCTGAGAGGGTTTGTTCCTTATCTCGTTGCGAATATCTAGCAACATGTCAAGCACTTCTAAGTCTTGACCCATGGCTTGAGCATTAAGTCGAATGCATATTTGTTCTGCGAGAGCTAAGTTGGTGCTCTTTAAACGAAATATATCCAGCTTTAGCTGGTTAATATCCGACTGTCTTGCATATTTCGGGATTAGAATAAAGTGCTGTTTCTCAATCGGATCAACTTTAATACGCGGCTCCTGGGCTGGAGCTTTTCCGTATTGCTTACAAAGGGCAGGAACTCGTTGTTTTAGATAATCACTTAATCGCTCTACAGTGGCACAACTTCGTTCTCCTGGTAACTGCATTGCCTCTAAAAAAGCATAAGTAAAAGCTCCTTGCTCCAATTCCTCGATTTCCCATGCTTTTTGCGTAGGTTGACAAGAAGAAAAAGTAATTATTCCATTTTGAGTATCTCGCCCTATACCTGAACTGTCTCGGCTCCCTTCGCTACGACAGGCATCGAGAATCATAATCACGTTGTCAGCACCACAGCGGCTCAAATATCCTTGAATTTCATTGACTTCTAAACCAGCTATTATTTTTGACCCTCGCGAGTTTGCATCCATTGGCATTAAATAATCGCGATCCTGGTGTCGCTCGCCATGTCCCGCAAAAAAGAACCAGCAATTATCACCAATGCTCAAAAAGGGGCTCTCGAAACGATCCTGTAAAAAAGTGATTAAGTTGCCGTAAGTTGGTTGTGTTTCAAACTGACCATCAGGCAGGATTAGCGGCGGAGCATCCTTGGCAAAAAAACAGACTTCGAATCCAACACTTTGGAAGAAATCTCTTACACGTTCAGCATCTTGTCGAGCGTATCGCAACGGCCTAAAATTAACCGGATTGTACTCGTTTATACCGATAACCAATGCCCAGTTTTTAGCCATTTTTCAGGTAAATACTAGTTTAAATTCTTTTTCTTAAAGCGTAGGGTCATTGCGCCACTGCCGCCAAATTTTGTACCTGATCCTAACAAGCTTAACTGCCCTTCCCCACTGACTTCTACAGATAGCTCAATCTCATCAAGTTCCATATTGCCTAGCTCAGTTGCACGCTCTTGGGCTTGTCCGATGACTCGGCCCATAGTCTGTAAAAAATCTGCTATGCCTTGCTCTAATTTTTCTGCCGAAACTGGAATGCCAAGACGATTGGTAGTTTGGATACGCGGTGGATTATCTGCGTAAGGATTACGAGGAACATTGCCATCACGCCCACCTGAAGGTACCGTGTCGGTAATGACGTATATGTAGTCGTCTGCCATGTAAAGTAGGATGGTTGTGAAGATTGGGCTCTAAGTAAGTTTAACCGTATCAATTACCATATTGCTAGGTTTCTAAAGGCTAGAGGCTGGATGTCTCTGTTAACTCATTGTTTTACTAGCTTAGCTAAAGACAACCTCCACAATACGCTTAGTTAGATTCTGTTAGTGGTATGTAAGCCAAGCAGAATCTCATAAAGTCACCTGTTAAGATGAGAGCTAGCCTTGCCCCTAAGTCTTGTCATGCCTCCACTTGATATCCGACAACGGGCGATCGCCCTCCTCGACCAGCTCCCGCAAAACAAGCTGGCCGCAGTTGTGCAACTGCTGGAGGTATTAGCTGAGCCTGCCTCCCCAACCCCAGCCAACCCAGCCGAGGCCCCATTGTTAGCCACCATCCAATGGCAACTACCCGCCCCAGAGCAAAACCGCCTAGATGAACTGCGCGACAAATGTGAGTGGGGCGAGCTAAGCGACGCCGAGCACCAAGAACTGCTGCACTACGAAGATCGCCTAGAGCAATACCGTGTCGAGCGTCTCGAAGCCCTCATGGCGCTAGCTAAGCTCCGCAACCTTGACCTAATCAGCCTTAACCAACAGTTTTCATCCCACGCGCAGCCCTTCAATGCCGCCTGAGTCTAAACGTGTGCCGCCCAGTCTTCGGCAAGAGGTTGCTCAGCGAGCCAACCAGCTTTGTGAGTATTGCCGCTGCCCCGCCGAGTTTTCTGCCGACAGCTTTACCATCGACCACATTCAACCTCGTCAGCGAGGCGGGGCAACCACCCTAGAAAACCTGGCCTGGGCTTGCTTTGGCTGCAACGGGCGCAAGCATACCAAAATATATTTCATTGATCCATCGACCGGTGAAACCGCCCCTATCTTCAACCCTCGACAGCGAAACTGGCACGAACACTTTAGCTGGAGCGCAGACACCACCCAAATAGTGGGGCAAACACCCTGCGGTCGCGCTACCATCGACGCTCTTTCCCTGAATCGGCCAGGGGTGATTAACCTACGGCGCCTCCTAGCCTCAGCAGGCTTGCACCCTCCCCAATAGCTAAATGTCCAAACCCAAATTTTATTGCCAGCCCCCCAAGAGTGCTTAAACCTGGGGGGCTGGCTTACGGTTAATCTGTTTGTCTGTCACGCCTCAGCAGACTAAACACCTCCCCCTGCTCCGGGGTAATCAAAATCCCCGATCGCGGGATCGTAATCAACTGACTCCAAGTGGCCTGCTCCGCATAGGTCAACACATGCAGCAGATTAATCGTCGCTCGCACCCCCTCCGGCGAGCCAATCACCAAATGGCGCAATCGCTCCCGCCCCGGCTGGGCCTCAGGATTCGCCAACAGCAACGGACTAGTCACCCCACCCCGACGGGCCGACGACACCAAATATGGCAAACACAACATAATCGGGATTCCTCCGATGAAACGATGGGTAGGAATCCCAAAAACTTGGCCGCTCCCAAACATATACCGTTCAGGGCGGCCACGAGTAACATAATACTCAGCCTCCGAGACTGGCTAGATCAGGCTTGGGGGTCAGCCGCTGGTTGGTGCTCCAACACCTTCCAGTGGCGCTCGACCAAATTCTTGGGAAGTTCAGACTGCACGCACACAGCCTTAGCTCAGTAATTTAGTCCAATCGCGCACCGGGCGCAAGTAAGAATTGTTACCGTCTGATAGAAACCTTGAGCTTGAAAACCGGGTTTCTTTGCCTGGTTGCACTTAACCCTTACACATCCCCAAGAAACCCGGTTTCTAGCCCTATACCTTTACTTTCGCTGCTGGTAAAGTTCATTCGCCACCCCAAACCCTTCATCAGCCCCTATGAGCCCTTCCTTCGCCCCCTTGCAACCTTTATTTCATCTGCTGGGAGGTTCTTCTGACCGCTTGGTAGAAGCTTCAGCCCGCTCAAACCTTTCCTCCATCCACCCAAAAGGTTCCTCCACCCAGGCAGATCATCCTTTCGACCTCGCGTAGGCTTCCTCCAGCGCCACAGATCATTCCTCCACCCCCGCAAACCTTTCCTTCACGGGCACGAATCTTTCCTCCGAATCCACAAATGATTCCGCCGCCCTGGCAAACCTTTCCTCCAAACCCGCAAATGATTCCGCCATCAATGCAAAACATTGTTTTCATAGAGCAGAATCTTGTATTTGGGCCGCAAATGGTTCTGCCATCAATCTAAACCGCCCTGAACCCTCAGAAAACTCAAGGTTGCAGCGCGCCCATCAACCGTTCGCCTGCAACATCCATTTCTCCACGCCGCCCAATTCATCGTTTCTTCATCAAAATCCATCATCTTTGGTCACAATCTTGCTAATTCTCCCAAAATTAGCCTGTTTCTACTGGGCAATCTGCCCTTAGGCGAGACAATCAGACGCCAACCCCCGCCGTCATCTCGGTTTACCCATTGCCGCAATTCAAGCCACTTCCCCAGGTCATCGCCCCAGACCAGCGGCTGCGTTGCCCACTGCCCAAATTAACCCAATTATCCACCCCTATTCAGGGCGTATCTAACCATGAACACCGTTGACTTTTCCCGTCGCGTTCCCGCCAAAACCATTGAGGCCGATATTGATTCCTTCCACGGCATGGGCTTCATCAAAAACTACATCCCCGTCCGCAGTGAAGCCACCCCCGAAGCGCTCAAAGCCGGGTATGAGACCATGCGAGCCAAACAGCAACAAGAGACCGAACTCATGGCCGCGATCAAAGCTGCCTCCGATGCGGCCCGCCTGGCCGAGGTCGAGTTTCACGACATGGTGATGGCGATGAAAGAAACCGTGCGCGGCCAGTATGGCCCCAACAGCGACGAAGCCCAGGCCGTTGGCTACAAGAAAAAGTCTGAATACAAGCGCCGCCGCCGCACCCCCAAGGCCAACGCTTCGTAAGCGATTCTCAAAACCTAATTCTCAAGGCTTGTGAGCACAGCTTACGGGCCTTGAGAATTGGCGCTACGACGTGCGAGCGCTAGCCCCCGGCTTTCTCGAATCCGAGGTATGCAATCCCATCAACTTTCTACGCAGCAAGTCCGGCGTCGAAATGGCGCGGCAAATCGCCTAATGTACAGAGTCTCCCAATTATGCGCAAGAAAGATGTACTGATAAGCTAGCGCTATTTGGGATTTTCTTCCGCAGGCAATGCATCAATGGATTGCAAGATATGGCGTGTAATTTCCTCTCTTTTATAGAGGTCGTCCAATCGGTTTGGCGTATCGATATTGAGAGCAAAAAACACAGGTCCTGTTGACCACTCGACCCACCCTACCCACCAGCCCCAGCGCCCTTCCCAGCCAGTTTTAGCCCGTAGAATCCAGTCCCGCTCTGCTTCAACGATCATAATATCCTTGACTAATCGTTGGTACTCAACCCTAAAAGGTAGTTCATTTTGGTACAGCTTCTGTAGAAAATAAACTTGCTCTTGTGCCGAGATTGCTAGTGCTCCATCAATCCAGTAAGCACCTTCATTAGTGCTTGGGTCTGCGTTTCCGTAATCAATTTGCGTCAAATACTCTCTTGCTTTCGCTTCTCCAATTTCGTCAGCAAAAATTTCGTAAACCCAAACGGCTGAGTTTCGCATGGCTGAGCGCAAAGTTTGATCTTGATTGTGTGGGGCAAAGTCCCTCTCCACTCCATCCCACTCAAAAACTTGAAATTCATCCCGAACAACACCGGCGTCGAGCGCAAAGAGAGAATGCGGAATCTTAAACGTTGATGCTGGGGAATAAGCTCTGTCAGCCCGCTCCGGGTTGTAGACCCACAACTGCTGAGCGTCTCCGCGCTGATCTAATACCACGATAGTTCCTTGAGCCTCAGCGCTGTCGAAGAAACTGGCCCAATCCGGTCGCTCTTGCCTTTCTACACTGCCCCAAGACCTATCATCTACGGTGATCGAAATACTTATTTTTGGTCGCTGCGCAATTTGCGGAGTATCTAGTTTATGCCCTGCTGAAATAGGTGAAGTGAGCAGTATCCCTGCACTACCCATGACCAAAGAGACAAGTAAAAGAAAACGATGATTCATAGTGCTATCTTATTCGGATAAAAGTCTTCGTTCTATGCATAGGCGACAGCAGTATCGCTAGTGCTGCCGCCTATGCAAAACTCATGGAACGATTGCAGTCACGCGGATTTCAATCCGCATCGTTGGGAGCCCAAGTGCCGCGACGCCTACCTGTGTCCAAATTGGGGCATGGTCGGGCATGTAATGGCGATATAGCCTAACCATCACCTCGTTCACCTCCGGAGGCAACCCGCCAGCGTGGTAAGAATTGACATGGACAACATGCTCCCAACCCGCCCCGGCGGCCGCTAGGGTTCGCTCTATATTTCGAAATGCCTGGGCAATCTCGTCTGCGAGCGATTCGGGAATTTGCAGATTGTCATCCCAACCACCTTGACCTGATGTCTCTACGCGATCGCCAATTTTTACCGCTTGCGAGTAATGCAAGTTATTCAGCATGTATTCCCCATAACCGGGGGTGACAAAAAACTCTGGCTTATTCATGGTATTCCTTTGTTTGTGGCAATTAATTTTTTGAATTCAGGTGTTGAACATTCAGCCTATGCCAGCCAGCTAGATCGGAACCGTGAACAAGTTGAATTCACAACTTGTTCACTAGTCAGAAATACGGTAGATTACTAACTATTTCTGCTGAAGAAAGTCCAGCAAGATGGGATTGACCTGATCAGCGTGAGTCCAGTTGATGGCGTGCGGCCCACCAGGGATAATCTTAAGCTGGCTGTTGTTAATCAGTGCCGGGAGTCTTGCGGCGGTAGATTCCAGTGGCAAAATGCGATCGGCATCGCCATGAATGATTAGGGTAGGTACATCAATCCGGGGCAGATCATCGCGGAAATCGGTGAGCCAGGACGGAACACAATCCAAAGTTCCTTTAGCAGAAGCCCCGGCTGCTACATTCCAGCAGGCTTGAATGGCATAGTTGCTGATGCGCTCGCCCAGCAGCACATCCACATTAAAAAATTCTCTGAAAAAGTCAGAAAAGTAAGCGGGACGGTCTTTAACGATCGCTTTCATAATGCCATCGAAAATGCTCTGGTCAACGCCTTCAGGATTATCAGCGGTCTTCAGCAGGAAGGGCGGTACTGGAGCCATCAGCACGGCTTTTTGCACCCGCTCTGAGCCATAGTTGCCAAGATAGCGCGTGACTTCGCCGGTTCCCATAGAGAAGCCGACCAGCACAGCATCATGCAAGTCAAGTTTGGTCATCAGCGTGTTCAAATCGACAGCAAAGGTATCGTAGTCATAGCCAAACGAGGGCTGGCTGGACGCACCAAATCCTCGGCGATCGTAGGTGATTACTCGATATCCTGCATTTAGCAGCACCAAGACCTGCTTTTCCCAGGAATGGCCGTTGAGGGGGAATCCATGAATGAGAACAATGGGTTGACCGGCCCCAAGGTCTTCGTAATAGATATCAATGTTTGCAGAGTTTTCTTGACCAACAGTTACATAAGGCATATTGACCTCCTAATGAACATTGCAAAATGTTCTTATCTGATTTAACCGAAGTATAGTGAGTTCTAATGCTCGATTTCTTTCAGATTCTTAGGGTGAATTGTCAGATCCTTAAGGTGTTAGCGCACCTGTTTCGGTGTTACTCCGGTTAGTCGCTTAAACTGTTGCGTCAGATGGCTTTGACTGGAAAAGCCGACTTGTAGAGCGATGTCGGCGATCGCCAAATCTGTTCCCTTCAACATTACTTCTGCCCGTTCCACTCGCTGTTTGATCACATACTGATGCGGCGAAATCCCCATTACTTTCTTAAACAAGCTTGCAAAGTAAGTCGGGCTGATATTAACGACGCTTGCCAGTTCAGCCAAGGATAAATCTCGATTTAAATGAGCGTGGATGTAATCGATTGCCTGCTGCAACTGGGTATGAGTTAATCGGCTGTTTGGTGATGCAATCGGTTTCGCTAGGGTCGAATAGCGTCGTAGTAAATGAATCACTAAAGCCTGAGTGAGTGATTCGATATATAACTGCCCCATCATCCCGCCCGATTTCAACTCAGCGAACATTAGCATGCCAATGTGATGAAGTTGCAAATCTTGCTGACCAAAACCATGCACAAGCTCGAATCGTGTTGAATCAATATCAGAGACTTCAGCAACTTGTTGAATTAATTCCGGTTTTAGGCAAATGTGCAGTGGAGCACAAATGACATCACTCATATCTGGTGCTTGACACCAATAGCTTGGTTGTCCAGCTGGAATCAAAAGGCTGTCCCCTCGGTGGAGGGTTGATTCATGCAGGCGATCGTCGCGTTTTTGAAATAAAGGGGCAGGACCTCCCGTGTGAAAGTAGAGCCAGTGATCGGCTAAAGCAGGGAGTTCCATTTCAAACGCTGAAGCAGGGCTTTGACACTGCTCCACCAAAACGCTATTCCAGTTCATTTGGCGACTGGAGAACATCAGCGTTTTATTCCACTGGTGGCTGAGTTCGAGCGAGTTGAGCGGGTTGCTGGCCATAGAGCTTGCTCTCACCGATTGCTTGCAGTTACAAAAATTAGAATTTTTCCAAGTCAACCATGATACAGAAAAGCGCTTGTCAGTCAGAAAGCCAAGATAACAACAAAAGTTTTAGGCCATAAGCTAGCGATTAATACTTCTCTCCTTAGACAGATTCTTTCAACTCAGACAGGAATCGATCATTCAGCAGAATTGTTTCTGCCTATTACCTCTATGCTGTCAATTTTATCAGCTTGTCCTTGTAATAGATAGGACTGTTTCAACAACTCAGCGACTTCTTGCGCGATCGCAATCAGGGCATAGTTAATTTTAGGGTCATGGAGAGAATGAGTCTGAGGTAAAATCTCATACTCAGAAATATTCTCGCGTTGTGATGTTGAATTCGTCATCGGATTATTCTCGGCGGCTGATTTGTAATCGACTGGCAAAGATTTTTTGTGCTGCGATACTGGTTTCATCCTTAGCTTCAGTTTTGATGGTAAAGGCCCTAAATTTGATGATCTTAATGCTGCGAAAGCGCCAGACATTGCAGTATGCTTGATGAGCCAAACCTCCGTCTTTTTCGTCAATGTGATGTCGCCCAGTGCTGTGACTAAACTGCCTTCAGCAATCCAGTTTGCGACCCTAGGCGTTGATATTTATAGGTATATCTCTGTCATCCATTGGCGAACGGCTTCTCTTTAAACAACGACTCAGGTTCGTTTCGGTGCAGCAGGCTGATTGGGCTGCATCTAGCCAAACATGGTTGCGTAGTCGCAGGCGAATGTCTTAAAACTGCGCGGCTCTTGATCAATTGCGTCCTGTATATCAGACGAAACCACTGCTGCCTCATTGCGTTGGTAGTGCGCATAATCCTCAATTAGCCCGTCTGCTTGCCAAGGTGGCATCCCAATTTTGAGTAGTTGATCGCGCATTGCTTCAGATGGAATATCGACGAATGTAATCTGACGATTGAGCGCAGCCGAGAGTTGTTCTGCCATCTCTGCATGAGTCAATGCCTGTGGTCCGGTGAGGGTATAAATCTTTCCCTCATGTCCTGTTTCTGTTAGGGCAGCTACTGCAACTTCTGCAATATCGCGCACGTCTACCACGCTAACTTTTGCATCGCCGATCGCTGCATAGAAGGCGTTTTGGCTCGTGATTGTCGATTTAAAGCTTAATAAGCCCTGCATAAAGAGGTTGGGACGCAGAAATGTGTACGTCATTTCTGATGCTTGAATTGCCGCTTCGACTGCGGCATGGTAACGCAAAAAGCGCACGGGCGAATGGGCATCGGCTGCAAATTGCGATAGTTTGACGATATGCTTGACACCACTCTGACGAGCCGCATCAACAAACGCGAGTTGTTGGGCTTCTGCGTGTTCTGTAGAGTTCGTTAAGAGAAAGGCGCGATCTACTTCAGTCAGCGCTTTCAACAAGGTCTCAGGGCGATCGAAGTTTCCCTCCACCACTTCAACATTTGGGAGTGCAATCTTCTTTGCTCGATCATAGTTACGAACCATTGCGCGGACTTGCACGTTCTGCGCTGCGAGTCGTTTGATAATCTCTGTACCGTTACTCCCAGTTGCGCCCGTTACTAAAATCTTCTGGTTCATTGGAAACCTCCTAATGGGTGTGTTGTAGTAAGCTTTGACTAAAAAATCGATGCCTCAATGACTCGAATTAATGTTTTGTACAGGCATATTGCTGTCAGACAGACTCCTAGTGCGAGGTGAAGGAAAGTAAATAAGGTAAATCGTTGAAGCAGGGCTTTGATACTGCTTTGCTTAAATGCCATTCCAGTTCGTTTGGCGACTGGAGAACATCAGCGTTTTATTCCACCGATGGCTGAGTTCGAGCGAGTTGAGCAGGGTGCTGGCCATAGAGCTTGCTCTCACCGATTTCTTGCAGTTAGCTTCGTCAGTGCAGGAGAACGAAAATATTCATTTTCGGTTTCTGCGATCGCCATATTTGCCGCTTATAAGACGGTTTTATTATTCTCTTAAATTGAAATCTTCCCTGCGCACACCCGATGAAATACTTGGCTCTATCGGGCTTGATGACGCAACAGCCATTGTAGGAAAATTCCGGTAACGATGCCGTAGCCTAGCCAACCTGACCCATAGGCCAATGCTGTCGAGAATGGTGCTGGCAGTAGCACTGGCTGCAAAATGTACGCGACAATTGAGCCGCTTGCTCCTTCTAATGCACCACCTAAAGCGCTGACCAAAATCCACCAATGCGCTTTACGGAAAAATCGTCTCAAAATCGGAAATTGAGCCGCGCCAAGAATAGCCAGCACAATCGGCTGATTGACCAAATTCATCCAAAAAACATACCACAAGCCAAGCGTATTTAGGAATTCAATAAGCGGGTCAAAAAGGCTTTCGTAAAAACTCAGTAGCAGTATCCCAGAAGTCCATCCCAGTGTGCTAACCACTATCCACCAAAAGGCTTTAGGAATGTACTGGCGCAAAATGAGCCATTGGGCTGTGCCAATAAACAAACCTGTGAAAAATATGGTTGCTATAAACTGAAATCCTGACGCTTCCAGTGCTCCGACGATCGCCCCTGCAATTGCAGTAGCCAATGTCCACCAGAGCCACAGGCGAGGCGCGATCGCCAACTGTCGTGTTTCATCTTGCCATTCATGCTGAACCATCATGCTCACCTCAGAGTTGCACTTCAACTCTATACCTGTACTATTCAGCCTAGCCCGTGTGAGAGCAGTTTCTATCTAATTCGCAATCGCGCTTCAGGACGTTCTTCAGGTCTGAACACCGCATCGGTTTGAAGCAGCTTCTGTCCATATGCCTGTAGCGATACCAGAGCAAATTTGTCGTATCAGTTCTAAGCAGAAGGGCGGCACATCATAACACCTTCTTTTTGAGTATTGGCATTGGGATTACTTCCCATTGCTCGAACGGTGATCGTAGGTTCATAACCGGGATAACAACGGATGAGAACTGTATCTTCGGCTCTGGTCACATACAGTACATAAACAGGTCTGCCGCCTAAAACAGCCGGGACAAGATCAGGAGGAAGAGCGGCTGTTGCAATCAGTGTTGGCTGATTTAAGGAGCCTAGATTCGGTATCTCAGATAGGACAGGCTTTGCCCCAAAAGATTGTAAACAAACCATCACCAATGCTGTAACTGTGACTAACAGGATCGAAACTTTAGAGAATCGCTTAAACATGGTTGATTTTACTCTTGATACTGTTAGATTTAAACATGAACGCAGTTCCCTTCGGAGTAAAAATGAACGAACTGGATTCATATTTGCGGACTGGATTTGCCATGTTCGATCCTTTGAAGTTGAGCCGAGAATATTGTTGACTCATCGCAGCAAATAGCTCCCCTGAAATAATGTCCTGAGGTTCAGATAGAGCTATAAAGATGGACAGTGGAGCAAACATGGACTTGGCTAGAGAATGCACGAATATTGAATCGAGACTATGAGCGATTGCCAGAGAATCATGAAGGCATGATTTATGTAGTGACGATTCGATTGATGCTACGAAGACTCGTCAAAAATAAGCGAAGGTGGAAGGTAGAAACCACTTAACAAGCGTTTAAAGAAAGTTTCTTGCCGCTTGCGAGTAATGCAATTCATTCAGCATGTATTCCCCATAGCCGCGGGTGACAAAAAACTTGAGCTTATTCATGGTGTTCCTTGTTCTATACTTGGGACAATTCTTGTGGGATAGCCGTCCCGGCTGTCCCGTCTCCATCAATCGCGATCACCGGATGCGCTGAATCGAGCTGATGTTGTCTTGCAAGCCTAGACCGCTCAGGTTGCTGTAGCTGCCGGTGCCTAGGGTACGGCAGTTGCCTCGGTAGCCGACGTCTGAACACAGTCGCCAGGTGCCGCTTTGAATGCGCACCGAGGAGATCTGATCGTTGAGCCCCCGAGGGATCAGGTTGTCGATCGAGTCAGAGACCGTGATGCTGCTACCACCGTAGTTAACGTCGAGGTACACCGTGATCAAGCTACCGCTAGACCCACTGCTGCCCGAGCTATCGCTGCTGACTAGCTGCATTGAGCTGATGGTGTCTTGCAGCCCCAGGGCGCTGAGGTTGCTGTAGCTGCCGGGGCCTAAGGTTTGGCACCTGCCCCGGTAGTTTACGTCGGCGCACAGCTGCCAGTTGCCACCATCGATTTGAATCGACGAAATGGTGTCGTTGAGCCCGCGGGGGATGAGATTGTTAATGGAAGTGGTAAAGGCGGCATTGTTACCGCTAAAGCCAGAGTCTGAATAGACGGTAATGCGAGGGCTAGCGCCGCCACCGACCGACGGCGTAGTGGTGGTTTCGGGCTGAATGGAGGTAATAGCATTGGCTAGCCCAAAGGAACCCAATGACGAGTAGTTGCCGGGGCTAAAGGTTTTGCAGTTGCCTCGGAAGCCAAAGTCAGAGCAGACTTGCCAGGTGCCCGAGACCACAACCATTGATTCGGCGCGATCGTTAAAGCCCTGGTTGTTTAAGTTACGCATCCCAGAGGAAAATGATCGCTGTTCACCGCTAAAGTCAGGCCCGTCAAATAGAATAATTTGGGTCGTTTGGGCGATCGCGCCAGGCTGAGCCAATAGGGCACCCAGTATGCCAACCACTATCCACAGCCAAAATGTTTTTTTCATACTTTTATTTATCAACACTCCGGACAGTTTTTGTGAGCCAACGGCAGAATGAGAGTTTCAGCCCTCTTCCACAGTGGTCTAGTCAACGAAAGATCAGGGGTTTCAGCGCTTGCCCAGACAAATGTCCGGGCTATTGTTGTTTTGATTTAGCTACTAATGTTCAGAATTCACTTGCCTTATAATCACAATGTTTTCAGCAAACAGTAAAACACCTATTAGCCACGGAAACGCCTGTAAAATGGCTTCCGTTGTCCAGTTCTGACTCTGAACCTGCCAGATCATCCAAATAATAGTGAATCCAATCACCAACGAGGATAGGATGACCGATGAATTGCGGCTGCGATAGAAGCGGATTGTCCTCTCCCGCCAAAATGGATTGAAAATACAAGCGATGTAGGACACTCCTGCACTGATCAACAGGCTGGCTTGAAGACCCGAAGGCAGGTTTTGGTATCCAAACGCGATCGCCGTCAAACAGACTCCCAGCGCAAGATACAGGAAAGTAAACAAGGTAGATCGTTTCATTTTTTTCTTCTCCGGTGAAGCTTATTCTCGGTACCAAACCCGCACACATTGAAAACAATTGATTGCAAGTCCCTGACTGATCATCACTGGGTAGAAAGCATTACTGGTCTTCACTCCGTAGTCACCATCACCGGTGCCTTCAATCCGATCGGGTAAAACAACGGTTTCAACATTGATTACCTGTATCGTTGTACTTTCGATCCACTGATTTACAGCACTCACGACTTCCGAAAAAGATTCATACTCGGAGGGGCCGCCGAAGGGGCCTCGTTCGGTAATTCGAGGCGCAAAATCTTTGTACTTAATCATTTGATTCACCATCTTAAAATTGCAGAGCTGACAATCGATTCAAGAAACCATCATGATTTGGTTTGTTTAGGGCTACAGCAACCATTGGGTTAGCAGAGGAACCAGGTAGCGGAGCGAGAACGCCTCCCAGATCGCGCCGACGATGAACAGTGGGAGCGTGGCCAGGCTCAGCCAACCGAGCTGTTTTAGCCCATGGACGTAACCCTGACGATGGTTCCGAGCACCGATGGTGGCGGGGCGAACCCAAGACCGACCGAGGATGTATGCGCCAAACATCAAGAGGGCGTAGGCTTGGAGTTCGATGAGTATCGTTAGCGAGTGTGGGATTAGTGCCACCGCCATAATCTCGGTAGACGGGGCCATGGCTAACCCTAAAGTGAATGCTTTATACGCAAATAGGGCGATGCCAGTGAAGGGAACGATCAGCGAAGGGAGCACGATCCACAGCACGCCAGTCATGACGTTGACTCCCAGGATGGTCGTCGAAAACAGCCAGGGGTTATTGAATAGGGATCGAACAAGATCTGCCGTTCCGTTGTCTTCCAGGGTGGCCGCCTGAGCTGCGCCTAGGTCGGGGAAGACCATCGCTGCTACTATCCCAGCGATGACTAAGCCATACACAATGGCGTTGATGATGAGGTAGGCGCGAAAATTGGCGCGAATGATCTGGAAGGGTCTGCGAAGCAAGTGGATGTGTCTTGCTTCATGATTTGGTTGAATAGGGCGCTTTGTGGCGATCGCTTTGCGTGACATATTTTTATCTCCAATGTTTGGTGATGGATGTAGTGATGTTTAAGAGTGAGAACTGCCGCGTAGAGCAGCGCTGTCGATGAGGCAAAACTCACGGGACAATTGCAGTCGCGCAGATTTCAATCTGCATCGTTGGCAGTCCAAGCGCCGCGACTCCATCTGTGTCCAAATGGGGGCGTGGTTGGGCATGTAGTGGAGACATAGCCTGACCACTGCATCGTTAGCCTCCGCGTGCATACAGCACGACCCAGCCTAGGATGTGGGTTCAGCGGTCTTCCGTCGGCAGCGTGAAGCTGGGAACCCCAGGGGACAACTGCTCCGCGTACGCTTGCCGATAGATGTCCAGCCACGGCGCGTGATCGCCAGGGATGACGGTGTCGTTGGCTGGGTCGTCTAGGGCAAGCTCGAGTTGGGCGTCGCTGACGGTGATTGTTTCAAGCGACGGTGTATCAATCCAGTCGTTGTCGGGGGCCAGAGAGGGCTGAATGGTGCCAATTTCGACGGCCAACGCGTGACCAGCCTGCAGCGTCCAGTCAGTTGATCTGAAGTCGAAGCTGGTCGTGCCGGGTTTCACGACCGCTACCTGCCGGTTGAACGCAACGGCGCTGCCGTCTGGGGCGACGTCATACAGCTCGACCATGACGTTGCCGTGGCCCTCGGTATTCAGAGACACCTGCGGCGTACCAGTGATCCGAACCGACTGCCCAAGTGGCTCAGACCAGACGAAGAAGCGGTTGGGAGTCTCGGTTGCAGGTTCGGCGAGCAGGCCGTCGTCCAGGTACGACCCGCCGCCAAGCGCGATGGTGGCGGAGTACTCCACGACGGGCCAAGTGTCCTGGGCGCGCCAGGTGCCGGTACTGTCTTGCACAACGTAGGCTGGGTAGTCCACGGTCGGTTCGATGCCCTTGAGGTGCTGGTCGTAGAAGGACATTACCTCGTCGAACCAGTCCTCTCGGCCCATTTCCAGTTTTCCATCGGCAGTGCGCTCGTTGCCCCGGTAATGCTCCCAAGGGCCGAGCCAGCCGCGCTGCGGCCCCTGGTGGTTGGCGAGAAACTCCTCCACCGCTTCGGCTTCGGCCTTCCACTCAAGGAAACCCTGCGTGAACAATAGCGGAGTGTCGGTGCCCTTGGCGCGCTCGGCCAGGTTACGGAACTGCCAGAACTCCGAGTTCGGGTCAGCGTCCTGGTAGCCGAGCGAGTTCACTAGCAGGCACAGCGGGTTCATCTGCTCGTAGGCGGCATTGGTTCGGTAGCGCTCGTCATCGTCGGGCAGCGGCGGCAAGATAGCAATCTCGTTATAGGTGCGCGACACATCCACGATGGTCGAGCGGGGGACGCCGTTTGACCAGGCGCTGCGGTGCAGATCCCAGATCGGCTCCTGGGCGACGACGGCTTTGAGCGCGTCCTGGTCGAGGTTGTTGCCCACTAAACCGGTGATGGCATCATAGGACTTGCCATACATGCCGACAGCACCCGTAGACCAGGGCTGGCTCGCGGCCCAGGCGATCGCGGCCTTCACGTCGGCTTGCTCACCGGGCCCCATGAAGTCTAGACATCCGGTGGAGCCGCCGAAGCCGCGCAGGTCAACCATCACCAGGGCGTAGCCGCGGTTGAATAGATCGGTGCCTTCGACCAGGTCGTTGAAGCGGTTCGAGGGGCCGGTGTGCGCGTGGTTTTCCAGTGCCTGTTGGCCGGAGTGCCCGAAGTAGGCTCCAACCGACAGGATCACCGGCACCCTCTCGCCTGCGGCCAGTCCTTCAGGCAACAGAACGTCGGCGTGCAGTTCAACGTCGGAGCCTTCTGAGGACGGAAAGTAGTGCTGCGTCCAGGCCGCACCTTGGGGAACGCGAGCGTTCTCGGCGTACGTGACCGCTTTGTCGGCGGTGGCAACCGCAGCAGTCGCGATCGCCTCTGACTGTGTCAATGCGGCAGGTGCTCCAGCGAAGACAAGCAACATCGCCGCTGTGCCTGTTAATAAGCGCTTGACGTAGGTTTTTGGAACGCGCATAATTCTCCTCCTGATGGAAGCTGTTGGTCTTGAGTCGTGCGTGAGTCGGCCACGATTTCGTGACCTGTTAGAAAAAATTTGAGCCATGGTGGTGAATGCTTTGCCGTCCAGCCCATCCGGCAGGGGGCTTGTGGCCACGATACCTGCGGCCACCTTGCCCGGTCGCCAGAAGATACCTCAGCCGAGGAGGGCCAGCATGGCATGAACTACGATGTGGGCAATCATGGCGGCCTCTAGCCCGTAGCGCCAGAACAAATACCCCGCAACCACTGCAAACAAAGCATTTTGGATGAGCAAGAACCCGACTAGGACTGGGTTTAACGATAGTCCTAGGGCGATCGCAGCGGGCAAGTGGCCCGCTGCAAACATCAGGGATGAGACGGCAATGGCGACAACCACCCATCGGGTCTGGGGTTTGCCCTGGCGATGCTGCCCAAATCGCCAGCCCAGCCATAGCAGCAGCGTCATCAGTCCCCAGCGGATCAAAATTTCTTCGGTAATACCGCCGTAGAGAAATCGCACTAGCAGCGGGGGGGTCTCAGCCGCCCCATCGGCTAGTGGCAGCAGCGGGCGAGACAGCAGGGTAATTACCGTCATTAGTGCGCCGCTGATCAACCCACCCGCCACACCGGGCAGCAGTTGAGGAACCATAGCTTGCCGCCACGATCGCCCCACGGCCAGCGCCTCTGCCCCCGGTGCCGTCAGCTCTAGCCGATGGGCCAAGAGCACCCCTATCAGCACCGCTACCGACACCAAAACCGCGGGCTGCACCAGCATTAGTAGTCTGACCACAGCGGCAGGTGGGGCACCCTCTGGGAGCAAGGGCAAAGGCAGCAACACCAGGGACATTACCCCAGCCATGCCTGCTAACCACAGCAGCCCAAATAGTCGCAGCCTAACGTTTTTATGCTTAACCATGACTCTATCCTTAGCGTTATCTCAGAACTGTTTTCAAGCCTTCGCGATCTGGTGGTTATCGGGTGCAGGTCGCCCCTTCGTCGGGCAGTTCGAGGTTGATGAGGTAGTCGTCGATGATGTCGTCGATGCAGGCGTTGTCGTCGGCGAGAGCCACACCGTCCTGGACGAGATCATCGACGACCAATCTGCTCGCTCTGGAAAACGGGTTTGGATACCCCGTCGGGTTTGAACACCTTGTAGGCGATCGCCAGAAACACGGGTACGACAAGCAGCATCGATAGCGCTGTGTAGGTCGCGTGGAACGTGCTAATTGTGAACAGAGTCGGTGCGTTCCCGGTGCTTCCGGCTACGCCTACCAAGAGATTGCCGCCAATGTTGTGCGCGAAGTGTACGCCGATAGCGAGTTCGGTGGTTCCGTCAATCAAGGAAACCACGGTCCACACCAGCCCCGGAACGAGGAAGTAGTTGAAGAAGACCGTGAGCCAACCGCCCGCGCTTGCCTCCGAGTTGAGCAGGTGCGCTAGGGCGAAGATCGTGGCTGGCACCATCGCCAGAAACACGCGGTTCGTCCAAACAATGCTCGCGCCCTGCATAATGTAGCCGCGAAAGAACAGCTCCTCTGTAGTCGTCTGGATCGCGGTAAAGACTATAGCCAGTGGGACGAAGAGTGCGAACGTTTCGAGGTCGAAGTTGAAAGAGAAGGTGTCGGGATAGAAGACGTACTGTCCCAGTCCAGCGATCAGCCACGTTGGCACAGACCACGCCACAAACCCATGGCCGACCCGCCGCCAGCTAATCTTTTCCCGAGCCGTGATCAGCGTTCGGGGGTGGCGACGGTGAACGAGGGTGACGGCGATCAAGATTCCCGCGAGGAGGAACGGAAAAGTTGCCCTGAACGCAACGAAGCCTCCTACGGGACCGAATGCGGCGTAATCCAGCTGCCTGAACGCCGCAAGCGCCTCCTGACCGCCGAGTAGGAACGCGATGCGGGGGATGGCGATGCCGCCGATCACCAACCCCACAAAAAAAATGACGACTAATCCCAGAATATACCGCCACCCCCGATGCTTACCCCACCGGGCAGCCTCCACGTAGGTAACTTTTTTCGCTTCTGCGATGATTCCCTGCGTTCTTTCGGTATTTTGCATCTTCATCTTCGTTCCCTTGATGGGTAAGTTATGTAGTACTTGGGTCGGGTTACTGATCACAGCCGTCGATAGTTTCAAGATTTAACGATGACTTCGATAGATCTGGGGTCACCAGATCCGGCATCGTTGGACATGCACTTGCCCTTAGTCGAACCACGATTCGAGTGTCGACGGCCACTATCAACAGAATTGCTGTGATGTGTTTATATACTTTTGGTACAGCTTGTCTTTGTCTTAACCAACTTGAGTATGTGAGTTTTAACACTCAACTTCTTTCAGATTCTTACGGTGATTTATTAGCTTCCTAGGTCGCTAGCGAATCTGTTTTGGTGTCATGCCAGTGAGTCGCTTAAACTGTTGCGTCAAATGGCTTTGGCGTGATCAGCTGTTTCTTCAGGTCAGCTGAAAAGCTCTCTATCAAAAATGAATTAAGCTTTGCCAAGGATATATGAGCCGCTAGTCTTCTAGTCGATTCTCGATGTTAAAAATTGTCTAAGCTATTGTTCCAACACTACAGTATTAAAAATCTTGTCGTGCCATGCTTGCTGTTGTTTATCCACAAAAAACCAGAGATAGCCTAACCCAAAGATTAGCCCACTTAGGAAGTAACCCAACGAGCCGCGCAGGCCAGCCATCAAAAAAGATAGTAAATGCCCATCGGATTGAACGACTCTGATGTTCATCACTCCCATGCCAATTGATCGCTCTCGCTGACTCCAAAGATAACCAAAATACAAAAAATGCCCAAATGCAGGAGCGACTGAAAATACAATCAAGCTCGGGGCTAAAATTAAATTGGGTACACGTATCCCGCTATTATTGAAAGCTCCAATAATCACTCCAATGGCAACCGCTGTTAGTGAATAGATGATTGAGAGAACAGCTTGATCAATTAACCATGCAGCAGCCCGCTGCAAGAAGGTCGCTTTATTCATCTTTATGTCCTCAAATGTTTTCCACAATTGTCTAAGCAAAATACTCTGAACAGCCTTTGGGGATGGCTGGAAGGAATTTGAGACATGAGGATCAACTCCTTTACTCTTGTTGCTGATTTCAGTTGTTAATGTACTCTTGTTGCTGATTTCAGTTGTTAATGGGTTTAAGGATCGACAGGATCGCCGATCGTCCCACCTGTAGCTGTGTGCACGGCGTGGGCCATCTGCCCAAGCGTGTTGCCAAGCGAGGTGGGATCGGCTCCCGCCATCAGGGCCGCACTGATGTCTTCACTGATAACGCGCACGACTGCGGTGGCGGCGGCGGCGTGCAGCCGCACCTCGATATCGTCAGGCGATCGCCGCAGGCGATCTGCGAAGATCTCGACCAGAGCGCGCTCTATTCTGTCATTGGTCATCAGCCAGGCCGTCCGCAGATCCGGCTCTTTTTCGGCCAATACGGTCATCTTGATCACAGCCTGATCAAAGGACTGCTGATCAGGATCTTTAGTCCGATTCACCGCCCACTCCATAAGGTGATCTTCAAGGGAGACATCCCGAGGCCAGCGACGCAATAGCGCCACAAACTCCTCACCATCCTGCGCCAAGACCGGCTCGACACAGCTCTCCTTGTTACGGAAGTACCGCCAGAGAGTGCGCACCGAGAGACCCACTGCAGCGGCGATTTGCTCGCCGGTCGTGGCAGCGACGCCTTGCTCCCAGAACAAACGCGCCGCCTCCCGCGAAATCTCCAGACGTATCCGCTGGTGCCGCTGCTCACTCATCCCCCCTGGCTTGCGCTCGTTCTTCGTCATACCGTTGGCACCGTCACTCCCCACGACAGTCTTCCTTCAAAGACTGTCACTAAGTGACACAATAGCACTGGATGACACTAAGTGACAAGAGGTTGCTTTACTAATCAGCAACATTCACATTGAGCCAATAGGCATTCAAACTCTGGAAGCTAGTCAGGGAATGACATCTGAGAGACTCCGCCACAGTCGGCAGGGGTGAGGTCACCCTTGTCTACCGATTGAAGTTGATTTGAGCTAGAGAGACTGCCCCCCGGAGACTTCGATTCTCTGTCCAGTAATCCATCGATTCTCTTCCGACAGCAACAGCGCGATCGCACCTCCAATATCATCGGGTTCACCCACCCGACCTAAAGCAGTTTGGGACGTGATGTACTTATTGATCTCTGGATTGTCCCGCACGACACTGCCCTCGGTGGCGATCGCTCCTGGAGCGACTACATTCACTGTGATTTGCCGCTGTCCTAGTTCCTTCGCTAAGGAGCGAGTCAGAACCTCGATCGCGCCCTTCATGCTGGCATAGATCGCTCGGCCTGGGCTTATGGTGCGGGTCAGAAACGATGAAAAATTCACTATTCGTCCACCATCTTTGATCAATGGCAGCAATTTCTGAGTGAGAAAGAAGACCCCCTTAAAGTTAACGTTGAATATTCGATCAAATTCTTCCTCTGTTGTTTCTGCAAACAGTGAACCGCCGCTAATTCCAGCGTTATTGATGAGGAAGTCGAATTGCTCGATGTCCCAAGTGTTTTGCAGGGCTTGCTTGACTTGTATCGCAAACGCATCAAGGGTTTCGATGTTGCCGATATCGAGCTGCAATGCCACTGCTTTATTGCCCATTGCCTCAATTTCAGAAACAACGGATTTTGCTTCCGCTTCACCGTTGAGATAGGTCACAATTACGCCCACTCCTTTCTTTGCCACTGCCAAAGCAGTATTCTTTCCCAGTCCTCGACTTGCTCCTGTCACTAGAGCAATTTTTGGTTTATCTTGGGTCATTACCTTATTTCTACAATGCAAGATAGTCAGGTGTACTCCTAGATAGAATCAATGGAGATATTAATCCTGCCGTTCTATCTATTCTGAGTGTTCTAAATGTACCGAGTTCTTGCGCTTAACTTCTTTCAGATTCTTAACCTAATTTGTCAGATTCTTCCTGTTAGCGCACCTGCTTTGGTGTCATGCCAGTAAATCGCTTAAACTGCTGCGTCAAATGGCTTTGGCTAGAGAAGCCGACTTGCAGGGCGATGTCTGCGATCGCCAGATCTGTTTTTGACAGCATCAATTTCGCCCGTTCTACGCGCTGTTTTATCACATACTGGTGGGGCGAAATTCCCATTTCCTGCTTAAACAAACTCGCAAAGTAAGTTGGGCTGATGTTAACAACACTTGCCAGTTCAGCCAAAGATAAGTCTCGATTTAGGTAGGTATGGATGTAATCGATCGCCTGCTGAAGCTGAGCGCGAGTGAAGCTGTTATTTTGGGCCGAGATTGGTTGTATCAAACTCGAATAGTGTCGCAGCAAATGGATCACCAAAACTTGAGCGAGTGATTCGGCATAAAGTTTCCCCATTACCCCACCCGATCGCAACTCAGCGAACAGCAGCATGCCTACTTGGTGAAGTTGAGAATCTTGCTGGCCGAAACTATGCATAAACTCGAACCGACTTGAATCAATATCAGAGGCTTCAGCAACCTGTTGAATCAGTTCTGGTTTTAAGCAAATGAATAGTGGAGAGCAGGTGGTACCACCTTTATCTTGACACCAGTAGCTTGGCTGTCCAGCCGGAATAAAGAGATTATCCCCTTCGCAGAGGATGGATTTATGCAGGCGATTGTCCCGTTTCTGAATTAAAGGAGTAGGATTCCCTAGGTGTAAGCTGAGCCAGTGGTCTGAGAGGGCTGGGAGTTCTGCCTCATAGGTTGAAACAGGACTTTGACACTGCTCTACCAAAATGCCACTCCAGTTCATTTGACGACTGGAGAGCATCAGTGGTTTATTGAACCGTTGGCAGAGTTCGAGCGAGTTGAGCTGGTTGCTGGCCATGGAGCTTGCTCTCACCGATTGCTTGCAGTTACAAAATAACACCTCTCAGCCTGGCTCTGGCGCAGCAAAAGCGTCTACTAGTTAGGAGCCTAAGATAATAACTGGCGCATCAGGGCACAAGCTAGCCATCAACGCTTCTCTCCTTAGACAGACTTTTCTAATCCAGCCGCTGATCGTTCATTCAGCAAAATTGCGCCTGACTATTAATTCTCTATACTGTCGCTTTTATCAGCTTGTGCTGGATAGGCTTGTTTCAGCAATTCAGCAACTTCTTGCGCGATCGCAATCAGGGCATCATTCACTGGAGAGTCACAGCGATAATCAGGTTGAGGTGTAATCTTATACTCAGAATCATTCTTGCATTGTGATACTGAACGCTTCATGGAATCATCCTCAATGAAATGCTGATTTGTAACTGCTTACGTCTTGTTTAAGCAGCTATGCCGCCATCAATTTTGAGGCTTGCACCCGTGACAAAAGCGGCTTCAGGGCCGACGAGATAGGAAACCATGCCAGCCACCTCGTTGTCCTGTCCGTAGCGACCAAGAGCAATCATGTTAGTGATTTCTTTAGCAGAGTCCCCATCTGCGGGATTCATATCGGTATCGATCGGACCCGGTTGAATATTGTTGACCGTGATGCCGCGAGTCCCCAAATCGCGGGCGAGGCCACGGGTAAAACTAGCGATCGCCCCCTTCGACAACGCATAGACCGAGAGACCGGCAAAGGGGATAAAATCACTGATGAAGCTGCCAATCATGATAATCCGTCCTCCCTCGCTCATGTGACGAACGGCCTCTTGAGTGGCGACGAAGACGCCTTTGATATTAATGGCGACGAGTCGGTCAAACTCTTCCATCGAGAACTGGTCGATCGGCGCTACAACCAAAACGCCTGCGTTGTTGACGAGAATGTCGAGCCGACCGAGGGTGTTAACAGTCTCAGCGACGGCGTGTTTTACCGCATCTACATCGGCACTATCAGCCCGAATCGCCAGGGCTTTTCCCCCAGTTGCTTCAATATCCCGAACCACCTGATCAGCTTTTTGGGGTGAGCTGGTGTAGGTGAGCGCAACAGCGGCCCCATCGTGAGCGAGACGCTTGGCAATCGCCGCGCCTAAACCGCGTGAACCGCCCGTAACCAGGGCAACTTTGCCTGCAAGTGTTGTCGTCATGATGGACTTCTTTAGGTGTGAAATTGTTGACTCAAGTTTGTGCTTCGATCAGTTTGCTGACGACATCTGAAAGCAGTGTTTGCCCCCTGACTGTTTGAACGTGGCTTCCCCCTTCAAAAACAATGTGACCAGAATTAAAGCCGCGCATCATCTCGCTGTAACTGTTGACGGCTTCAAGCGAAAAGCCGAATCCGGACATTGTTGCCTGCCACTCGATTTCGGGGACAGCGACAGCCTGTACGTCGCGTCCGAGAACGGCGGCAAAAGCGGCGGCGACATCGTTTGGCGAATAATCTGCTGCGCCGTGCAGTTCGATGATGCGTTTGCTCGTCCAGTCTGCGGTCATTGCTTGGGCAACGGCACGTCCGATATCGGCAGCGCACACCATCGGAATCTTGCGCTCAAGCGGCGTATAGAAGCTCGGCAAAATACCTTGCTCAGCGGCAACCTTCGCCACGCTGCCCCAGTTTTCCAAAAATGCTGATGCTCGCAAAAAAGCAACAGGGATTTCCAAATCGCCAAAAATTGTCTCTAAAATATGCGTCGTAAAAATGTTTCCCGTGCCCGAGGCGTGTTGTGAGCCGATCGAAGACAGCAACACGACTTTCTGCACGCCAGAATTTTTGATAGCAGCAACGTAACGCTCACCGATTCCTCTCGCCACCGCAAACATATTGGCGATGTTGTAGGCAGGCGGATTCATCGCATAAACAGCGTCCGCATTCCGCATCGCATGGGTCATCGCTTCTAAATCGCTTAGGTCTGCAAAAGTAACGTCTGCGCCTCTCGCCCGCCAAGCAGCGGCGGTTTTGTCCGATCGCAAAACGACCCGCACCAACTGATTTTTCTCAAGCAAAGCGTCAGCAACCGCAGAACCCGTCTGCCCAGTCGCACCAAAAACTACATACACAAGATTTTCCCCTTGGCTCTATAGCGTGTTTACATCATCGTTTGGCGGATCGGGCGGACAATCACTTCATTGACTTGGATAAAAATGCGATTGCCCTAGACAGAAGAGGGATATGACTACATTTGAAAATATTTAATTCGGCGATGCTACTGGAAAACTAACGTTGTTTTCCTGGAACAGCTCTTTGAGAATTCCTGCTGCAATTCAAGCGTGAAGAAAGCTGGACGTAACTGTCCGTGAGATACACAGTTTCCATCAACTCATCAGGTGTAATCCACAATTTAATTCATTGGTTACCTAACTTCTATTTCCAAAGCTTTTTCAAAAGCTGGCATGTCCAAGAATGCGGTAACTTCAGTCACTTCCTCATCCTCGAAAGTAAAAAACCAGGCATAGCTGTTCCTATACTGTTCTCCATTAATCAAGGTTGTTTCGGCATCAAAATGAATAATAACAACGTCACCATCTTCATAAACTTGCCACTGCGTTGGCCTTAAAGGCTCCTCTACGCGCTCATTAAAAGGCGCAATCAGCTCTACTTCAAAAGGCTCGCGTGTGTAAGTGCTGGCATATGTATTAAAGCCACTAATCGTCCAACGCATATCCTCCGATAAAAGCTCGAAAGGAGAGCCGGTACCATCTTGCCATTGCTGAAAACTCGCCTCGACAACAGCCTTTTTACTTGGTGCCGGTGTTTCATTGTGAACAGAAGTTTGTCCGACAGCGTTACAGCCTACCGTGAGAATAAGCGCCATAGCAGCTAAAAAATGAAATGGTTTCATTACGACAATGTTCTTTGTGTTGGTGATAACGCTCCTATGCTTTGACTAATTCCCTTCAGAACGCACTGGCTGTCGGTCGGACTATGATTTCATTCACGTCAACATCATCGGGTTGGGATACGGCGTACAGCACCGCTCTCGCGATCGCATCTGGGCTGAGCGAAATTTTGCGAAATTCCTGCAAAGCACCTTTCGCCGACCCGTCTGTAATATCAGAGCCCAGCTCCGTCTCAACGACACCCGGAGAGATCGTAGTGACGCGAATAGTTTGCGATTCCTGGCGCAGTCCTTCAGAGATAGCCCAAACCGCATATTTCGTGGCGCAATAGACGGCCCCCGTCGGAACGACCACATGAGCCCCAATCGATGCGGTATTGATGAACTGCCCACCGCCCTGCGCGGCCATAATGGGCAAGCCCGCTGCAATGCCATTAAGCACGCCCCGGATATTC
Organism: Pseudanabaena sp. PCC 9330; assembly: GCF_055795045.1. Classification (NCBI taxonomy): domain Bacteria; kingdom Bacillati; phylum Cyanobacteriota; class Cyanophyceae; order Pseudanabaenales; family Pseudanabaenaceae; genus Pseudanabaena; species Pseudanabaena sp. PCC 9330. The sequence goes on from NZ_JAYFES010000114.1 coordinate 41,697, forward strand.
ACATTGATCATGTTGTCCCATTCTTCGACTTTCAGGGCATTCATCGGTGATAGGGGCATTACGCCAGCATTGTTAAAGATGACATCGACGCGGCCAAATTTGGTTTTGGCAAACTCCACAAATGCTTTTACATCGTCGCGATCGGTGACATCGAGCGCTTTGAACTCTGCTGTGCCACCGGAGGCATGAATCTCTTTAACTAGCTTTTCTAGCTTGTCTATCCGTCGTGCCCCCAAAACGACTTTTGCGCCTTTTTGGGCGAGCAGCTTCGCGGTGGCTTCACCGATACCGCTACTGGCTCCAGTGATAGCAATCACTTTATTTTCTACATTCAACATAATGGTTCTCCTGACCGTTGAGGTGGATTGAAATTAAATAGACTGACCGCCAGAGACTTCGATTCTCTGTACATTTACCCAGCGATTGTCTTCGGAGAGCAATGCTGCGATACCTTTGGCAAGCTTCGCTAATGCCCTGCTAATATCATCGGGAAGACCCACTCGACCTGACGCAGCTTGCGAATCGATGAAAGTGTAATTAGCTTGAGCATAATGAGTTCCAATACTCAAGTTCTTTCAGATTCTTATTGTGATTTATCAGATTCTTATGGTAATTTCAAAAGTCTTCGAAAACTCTCAAATACAGATAGCCACTAATCAGGAGCGATTCTATTGGAAAGTATCTTCCGGCCCCTTTTACGGCTTCAACCGACCATTGGCAGAGACTTTCGAGACTCAGCTAGAGCTGGTAAGTTTGCTCTCAAAAGTCCGCTGCAATGACTTTTCATGCCAATCGTCCATGACGCTGTCGCGCCGCCCCAATGATAAAAGCTTAGGGAAAGAGCTAGATAGGCCAAGACCCAGTCCCTCGACGGCGATGTTAAGAGTCAGCTATCCCCACAGGGACCGGATTCCGGAGCAGCGGTTTATTTTTAGAGCAATATTGTGCTTCTCTCTCAAGAAATAAATAAGGAGTTGCGTCTTGAAATTCAAGGAAGAGTCAGAATTTCTACCCCTTCCTCAGTCACAGCAACGGTATGCTCAAACTGAGCAGAGAGTTTTTTGTCTTTGGTAACCACAGTCCAACCATCCGCGAGAAATTTAAGCTCATGAGTCCCTTCGTTTAGCATCGGTTCAACCGTAAAAACCATTCCTGGACGCAGTTTCAACCCGCTGCCTCGTTTGCCATAGTGAGGAATTTGCAGCTCTGTATGCATCTGTTTGCCTATGCCATGCCCAACCATATCTCGAACAACTGAGAACCCCTGCGCCTCGGCATAGGCTTGAATTGCAGCACCAATATCACCAATTCTTGCCCCAGGCTTGATTTCAGCAATGCCTCGCATCATCGATGTTTGAGTGGCTTCAACCAGTTTCCGGGCGGTTGCAGATACATTACCAACCAGGAATGTTTTAGACGTGTCGCCATGGTAACCGTCTAGGCGTGGTGTCACATCAATGTTGACAATATCTCCGTCTTTGAGAATCTGCTTTGGATTCGGAATTCCGTGACAAACCACTTCATTAACACTGGTGCAAATTGAACCCGTAAAAGGGGGATGACCAGGGGGGGCGTAGCCAAGGGTGGCACTGGTTGCCCCATGGTTCTGCATCCAGCGCGCCGCCTCATCATTTAAAGCTTGCGTACTCACCCCAGGTTGCACCATTGATTCCAGATGCTTGAGGAGGTTCGCAGCCAGTCGTCCAACCTGCCGCATTTTGTCTAATTCTCTATTCGAAAGCAAGACAAGGCCTCGATGGCCCTGAGGTTGGACAAAATCTCCGGCGATCGAGAGCAAATTCTGACGGTCCATGGATAAAGCCTTGATTACTCATGCTATGCCAGGCTAGCACAGCATGGCATAGCACAACACAGGCTAGGCTATTACTGGTATCTTGGAGTCAAGAAAAACAGGCGTGAAACTTAAAATGGGCGGCAAAACAGACTTGGAGCGAGTGGTTGCTTATGTTTCTCCAGAGCTAAAGCAAGAACTGGAGGAATGGGCACAGGCAGATGAACGATCTGTCTCTTGGCTGGTCGCAAAATTGATTGATAAGTCTTTGCAAGAACGCCGAAAACAGCGAAGTGTTTTGGAAGTAGTCAATATGCGCTGAAATTAGAGTTCTTGTAGAGTAGGCTGCGCTCATTGCACTGACAGTGACCCAGCTCTCAATCGGGGCAGACCTGCTGATCTGGTTGACTGACAAAACTAATCGGCAGCATAGCAGTACGTGTGTATTTTGAACTCGATTCGATAGATGCGCTGCTCATGTTGTTTCCGAGACGCCA